>CAJYRH010000110.1 GCA_913776795.1 uncultured Pseudorhodoferax sp.
GATGTCCATGGGCGCGCGGTCGTAGGGCGCGTAGTAGTCGACGTTGGCTTCCTCGGTGCCGGCGATGCGCCAGGACCAGCCCGGGCGGTCCACCGCGACCGCATGGCACCAGTCACCCATGCTGCCCATGAAGCCCGCGGCCACGTTGTAGACGGGGCGCGGCAGCTGCGGACGGTCCAGCAGGGCCTGCAGCCCTGCGGCGGCGTCGCGCACGTAGAGCCAGTCGCGCCGGCTGTCGCGCGGCAGCCGCACGGCCTCGCCGCGCTCGGCGTGCAGCAGCACCTGCAGCGGTGCGCTGAGCGTGTCGCGCACGCCGGTGTCGGCCTCCCACGGGCCGAAGCAGGTGCCCAGCCGGCCCACAACGAGATCCAGCCCATGCAGGGCGGCCAGGCGCAGCGCCGCGGCTTCGGCGGCCTGCTTGGAGATGCCGTACAGGCCCTCGGGCCGCAGCGGCGTACCGTCTTCGTGCAGCGCGGCGGCACCGTTGCCGCTGGCGCCGTACACCGATCCGGAACTGGCATGCAGCACGCGCTGCACGCCGCACGCGGCGGCGGCGGTCAGCGCAGCCACCACGCCGCCCAGGTTCACCTCGAAGATGCTGGCCGGCGCCACGCGCTCGCGCCGCACATCGGCCGTGACGGCGGCCAGCGTCACCAGGCGCTGCGGCCGGTGCGCCTGCATGGCGGCGTGCAGTGCTGCGGCGTCGCGCACATCGCCCTGCACCAGGCAGAAGCGGCCGGGCAGCGCGGCGAAGGCCCGCGCTGCGGCCGGTGGCAGCGCCGCACGGTCGAAGCCCACGACGGCCTGGCCGTCCTGCAGCAGGCGCTCGGCCAGCGCCAGGCCGACGAAGCCGCAGGCGCCCGTGATGAAGGTCGGCATCAGGCCGGCACCGCCGTGGGTTCCGGCCGCAGCAACTGCAGGATGCGGCGCTTGGTGTCGTTGAACTGCGGGCTGGTCGAGTCGCGCGGGCGCGGCAGGTCGATGGTCAGCATCTCGCGGATGCGGCCCGGCCGCGCCGACATCACGGCCACGTGCGTGCCCAGCGCCAGCGATTCCTCGATGCCGTGCGTGACGAACACGATGGTGCTCTGGCTGTCGCGCCAGATGCGGACCAGCTCGGCATGCATCTCCATCTTGGTCTGCTCGTCGAGCGCGCCGAAGGGCTCGTCCATGAGGATCACCTCAGGGTTCATGAGCAGCGCACGCGCGATGCCCACGCGCTGGTTCATGCCGCCCGACAGCTCGCTCGGAAAGTGGTTCTCGAAGCCCTTCAGGTTCACCATCTCGATGTAGTGTTGGGCCTTCTTGCGGCGGATCTCCTTGCCCACGCCCTGCATGGTGAGGTGGAAGGCGACGTTCTCCCACACCGTGAGCCAGGGCATCAGCGTGGGCTGCTGGAACACCACGCCGCGGTCGGCGCCGGGCGCGGTGATGGATTGGCCGCCCACGCGCACGCTGCCGCTGGAGGGTTTGTCGAAGCCTGCGATCAGGTTCAGCAGCGTGGACTTGCCGCAGCCGCTGGGGCCCAGCAGGCACAGGAACTCGTTGCGCGCCACGTGCACGCTGACATCGTCCAGCGCCTTGACGGCGCTGCCGCGCTTGGGGTCGTCGAACAAACGGGTGACGTGGTCGATCTCGATCAGGCTCATCTCAGGCTTCTTTCGCTTGCAGGGTGGAGCCGCGCTGCCAGCGCAGCACGCGGCCGGCGAACAGCTTGATCGCCAGGTCGCTCAGAAAGCCCAGGAGGCCGATGCTGACCATGGACGCGATCACGATGTCGTAGCGCAGGAAGTAGTAGGAATCCCAGAGCACGTAGCCCACGCCGCTCTTGACGGCCACCATCTCGGCCGTGACGGTCAGCATCCAGGCCGAGCCGATGGCGATGCGCAGGCCCGAGAAGATGCTCGGCAGCGCGGCCGGGAACACGATGTGGCGCAAGAGCTTGCCCGGCGAGCCGCCGGCCATGGCGCCGGCGCGCAGCAGATTGCGGTCGCAGGTCTTCACGCCGTGGATCGTGGACAGCAGCACCGGAAAGAACGAGCCGAGGAACACCAGGAAGATGGCGGGCTTGTCGGCGATGCCGAACCAGATGATGGCCAGCGGGATCCACGACACGGGCGGCACCGGCCGCAGGATCTGCAGCACGGGCTCGATCAGCCGCTCCACCGTGCGCGACCAGCCGATGGCCATGCCGATGCCCACGCCCAGCAGGGTGGAGATGGCAAACCCGGCGAACACGCGCGACGCACTGGCCGCCACGTCGTGGATCCATTTGCCGCTGTAGGTCTGGGTGTTGCCATCGGTCGAGAAGACCCAGTCCGCCCAGGCCACCAGCACGTGCGAGGGCGCGGGCAGCAGCGCCGGCGGCAGCATGCCGGAGCGCGAGAAGGCTTCCCAGCCGATCAGCAGCGCGATGGGAACGATCGCGCGCTCGACGCGCCGGTACAGGTTGAGCAGGGCGGATGGGAGACGCACGCCGGGCCCCTCAGTAGCCCAGCGCCGACTTCGGCTGGCCGGTGGCCGCTTCCAGGAACCGGTAGTCCATGTTCTTTTGCACCGCAGCGCTCACGTCGGTGTTGATGTACTTCAACTCGCGCATCATCTGGGCGATGGCCACGGCCGATTCGCGGTGCATGGCGTAGTCGGGGTACAGGTTGGCGGCGGCGCCGGTCGCGATCGCCTTGTCCAGGCCCGTCACCTTCTGGATCGTGTCGATGAACTGCGCCTTGTCGCTCTCCATCAGCCTGTTGACCTTGATGATGGAGCGCACCGTCTCTTCCACGCCCTTGGCGCGGCCGGCGATCACGTCCGAACGCGTCACGATCAGGTTGGTCAGCTTGCCGGCGGCCTGGTCGTAGGGGAAGGTGAAGAACTTGGCGGCCTTCACTTCACGGATCTGGGTGGCGAACGGGTCGACCGAGCAGATCAGCTCGACCTCGCCGCGGCGCAGCGCCTGCACGTGGTCGGACGGGTTCGGGATGTTGACGAACTGCACATCCTTGTTGATGTCGATGCCCTGCCTGGCGAACGCGCCGCGCATGTGGATGTCCTGTGCATTGCCGCGCGAGGCTGCCACGCGGAACGGCTTGCCCTGGGCCTTGTACTCGGCGATCAGCTTCTTGAGGCCGGCCCAGTCGTTCTCGGCCAGCGGCAGGTCGTTGCCCACCAGGATCTGCGAGCCGCCGTTGATCTGGCCCGAGATGGCGACCACGTCGAAGCCCTTGTCGAGCGCGGTGGCGTAGTGCAGGTAGGTGACCTGGGCCACGTCGATGCTCTTGGAGAGCAGGGCCGTCAGCACGTCGTTGCCGGTGTTGAAGGCGATGGCTTCGAGCTTGACGTTGCTGGCGTTGGCCGGTGTCAACGCCAGCGGCGTGCAGTGCGCGCACTTGGCGTAGCCGAGCTTGATGGCGTCCTGGGCCTGGCCTGCCAGCGGCAGGAGGGCGGCCGCCGCGAGGGCGAGGCGGGCGAGAAATTTGTACATGGTGCTCCCTGGGGTTGGCCGGGCCCGCGGGTGCGGGACCTGCCACCATCCTGCAAGGGACATGCCAGTGTTGTATCCAATCTGTTAAGTGTTTGGCGCCAAACGGTTTCGCTGTTGAACCGGTGCTGGTGCCAGACGAGCAAGGCACGGAAATGGATCCACGCCATGCGCCACTTTGGATACAAAGTGCCCGGCCTTGGTGCGCTCAGCGCCAGTAGTGCTTGCCCTCGGCGCCCCACAAGGCACGGGCGGCCTCTTCAGCTTCGCGGCAGACCGTGTCCATGTCCACGCGCGTTGGCCGGCCGTTCTCCACGAGGATCTCGCCGTCCACGACCACCATGGACACGTCGCGGCCCTGGCCCGTGTGGACCAGGTTGCCCAGCGGGTTCACGTGCGGGCGCAGGTGCGGCCGGTTGGCGTCGAAGACCACCAGGTCGGCCGCTTTGCCCAGCGCCAGGCTGCCGATCTCGTGCGCCATGCCCAGCGCCCTGGCGCCTCCCATGGTGGCCATGTGGAACACGTCGCGCGGCTGCCAGCTGTCGTCCACACGCCCTTCCTGCACGCGCGCGGTGACCAGGGCCCAGCGCATCAGTTCCACCATGTCGCCGTGCTGGGTGTCGGTGGCCAGCGCCATGTTCACGCCCGCGCGCTTGAGCATCGGCGTGGGCGCGAGCCGGCCCGAGGTGGCGTTGCACTTGGGGATGTGCACGGCGTGCGCGCCGGCCGCTGCCATGCGGGCCGCGTCCTCGGGCGTCACGTAGATGCAGTGGCCGCCCATCAGGCGCTCGTTGAGCAATCCCGTGTCGGCCAGCACCTCGGTGGAACTGCGGCCGCAGCGTGCGCGCACGCGGTCGACCTCTACCTGGCTCTGACCCAGGTGGGTGCTCACGACCAGGCCGTGCTGCTGCGATGCCGAGGCCACCTCGCGCAGGAAGCCTTCCGAGCAGGTGTCGACCGCGTGCGCGGCCAGGTTCACGCGCACGCGCGGGTGCGCCGCCCAGCGCGCATGCAGGTCCAGCCCGGACTGCAACGTGGCGTTGCCGATGGCGGCGCTGTGGTGCCAGTCGCCATGCGCCACGCGCGCGAAGTCCACGTCGTGGATGCGCCAGCTGGGCGCCAGGCGCATGCCCAGCTCCACCATGGCCTCGGTCGTCACGTCGGCGTGCACGAAGTTGTCGCCCAGCACGGTGGAGCCGAACAGCAGCGCCTCCAGCGCGCCGAGCCTGGCCAGCGCGCGTGCCTGCCCGGGGTCGACCTGTGTGCCCTTGGGAATGCCGGGCGTGTACGACGGCGCGAAGCCCAGGTCGGCTGCCACGCCGCGCACCATGGTCAGGATGGAGTGCGCGTGCGTGTTGACGAAGCCCGGCGTGACGAAGTGGCCCGGCAGGCGCAGCACGCGCGTGGCCGCGAAGCGCCCGGGCGGCTGCGCGGCCAGCCAGGTGATGCGGCCGCCTTGCACGCCGATGGCGGCGCCGCGGATCTCGGGTTGTGCCGGGTCGGCCGTCAGTGCGATGACGTCGAGCAGCAGCAGGTCGAAGTGGGAGGTGTTGGTCAGGTCGGTCATGCGGCCGTTGCAAGCAACGGCCGTGCCGACTTTGTATCCAATCTGCCGGCGCACTGTCGCCGCGGTGTCGGCCAGCACCGATCAACCCGGGGCTCGACCCGGTGATCAGCCCAGCAGCGCCTCGGCCAGGTCGATCTCGGGCGCGGCCTCCGCATCCAGGTTCAGCGACTTCTCGATGTGGTGCAGGTGCTCGTCCATGAGCGCGACCGCCGCTTCGGCGTCGCCGGCCTCGATCGCGTCCAGCAGTTCGGTGTGCTCGTCGTTCGGGCAGGCCGCACCAGTCGGTGCGTCGAAGGTCAGGATGGCCAGGCAGGTCAGCGGCGTGAGCTCGCGCACCATGCGCGTCATGATCGCGCTGCCCGAGAGCTGGGCCAGCAGCACGTGGAACTCGCCCGACAGCCGCACGGCCGAACGCCGGTCGCCGTTGGCATGGGCCTGCTGCTCGCGCTTGACCAGCGCGCGCAACTGCTTGATGGCGGTGGGCGCCTTGCCCGCGGCGATGCGCTCGATGAGCCGCTGCACCACGGCCGGCTCCAGCGTGCGGCGCACCTCCAGCACGTCGTGCGCTTCCTCGGCGCTGGGCGTGGTCACGAAGGCGCCGCGGTTGGGAATCAGCGTCACGAGCTGCTCCACGGCCAGACGCTGCAGCACGCCGCGCACCTGGGTGCGGCTGACCGCGAACAGCTCGGCCACGCGCTCTTCCGAGAGCTTGGTGCCGGGCAGCAGCCGGTGCTCGACCACGGCCTCGTAGATGCGTTCGTAAATGTCGTCCTTGGAGGCGGCCTTGCCGCTGGCCTGGGGAGAAGACAGCCGCAGCGTGCGCCGGGACGGAGGGGGGGCCATGGTGGGACTGGCGGTGGTTTCGGATGGAGGGCCGCTGGACGGCCGGCGAATGGTAGCGGGTTCAGCCACCGGGCAGTTCGGTGAACAAGCGGCCCCAGCCCTGCACGCGGCGCGTGTCCACGCCGGCCAGGCGCAGCGACTTCCAGACCGCCGTGGCGATGGTGTCGTAGACCGGGATGTCCAGTTCGGCCTCCAGGGCCGGCACGAGCTGCGCAGCACGCAGATTGGTGCAGAAGGTGGTGATGCACTGCGGCTGCGCAGCCGCGAGTGCACGGGCCATGGCCTCGATCTGCTGGGGCGTGACCTCGGCGAAGTCGAAGTTGACCTTGCGTTCCAGGTGCTGCTCGGCCACGCAGTCGTAGCCGCTCGCCCGGTAGTTGGCCACGATGCGCTGCTGCACGTCGCCCAGGTAGGGCGTGGCCAGGCCGAAGCGCGTGCGCCCGGAGCGCTGCATGGCCTCGTTGAGCGCCAGCACCGAGGTGCAGGCCGGGATGCCGGTCTCTGCGGTGATGCGCGCGCACAGCGCCTCGTCGGTGTCGAAGCCGAGCCAGCCCGACGAGGTGCCGTTCCACGCGATCACGTCCACGCGCGCATCGGCCAGCAGCCGCGCGGCCTGCAGGATCGGCTCCATGTCGAACTGGCCCAGCGCCTGCGCGCTGAGCGAGATCTCCGTCACGCGAAAGCGCGCGAAATGCGCCGACACCTCGGGCAGCCCCGCGAGCATGGCCGCCGTGAGCGGCTCCAGCGCGGTGTTGGACGAGGGCGTCAGCATGCCCAGCAGAATTCTTTTCATGTCAATGATCCATCGCGCTGCGCGCCGCCGGCATCGGCAGCAGTCGGCTCGCGAGCAGCGGTACCCAAGGCCGCGGAGCAGGCCGTGCCAGCAGACGCCGCGGAACGGGCTCTGCCCGGCCGCTGGCGGCGCCCCTGGAGGGGGATGGGCTGGCTACACGCAGTGAGCCAGCCAAACGGGGTGGGCTCGGTCAGACCTTGACCTCCCGGTTGAAGCGGTCGATGTACTCGCCGCGGCGCGGGTTCAGCTTGGCCCAGTCCACGCCGTTCATGGCCTCGATCTCGGCCACGTTCTTGGCGTAGGCCTGCAGGCCGGCGCTGAACTGCGCCTTGCTGCTGACCGGCGCGACGAAGTAGGGCGCGGCAGCCATCTGCGTCTGCACCTCGGGGCTCAGCGCGGCGTTGATGTAGGCCGCGGCGAGGTCCGGGTTCTTGGTGTTCTTGACGATGTGCATCACGCTCTTGATGTGGATCCAGCCGGTCTCGGGCCGGGCCAGCGCCACCGGCACGCCCTTGCCCTGCAGGTCGCCCACGTTGTTGTTGTAGTGCACCGAGATGTCGATCTGGCCCTGCTGGAACAGCGTGGCCAGCGACCCCGGGTTGCTGGCCACGGCGCTCACGTTGGGCAGCAGCTTCTTGACGAACTGGAAGGCGGGCTCGAGGTTCTCCTCGCTGCCGCCGTTCAGGCGCGCGATCTCCACCATCCAGGCCGACATCAGCGTGGAGCCCATGCCGGCCAGGCCCACGCGGCCCTTGTACTCGGGCTTGAGCAGGTCGTTCCAGTTCTTGGGCGGGTTCTTGATCTTCTCGGTGTTGTAGGCGATGCCGATGATCTGGCCCGACACGAACACACCGAGGCCGCGCGGGTCCACGAGCTTGGGCGGCACGTCCTTGAGGTTGGGCATCTTGTCGGTCAGGATCTTCTCGAAGATGTCCTGCGACAGCGCAGCGAGGTACGGGCCTTCGTCCAGGATGACCACGTCGTAGGGCGGGTTGGCCTTGGACGCGACGATCTTGGAGACCGTGTCCACCGCCAGCGAGGAGACCAGGCTGGTCGATGCGCCCGTCGCCTTGGCGAACGCCGGCAGCAGGATGCTGCGGTGGGCCGACTCCCACGCCCCCGGGTAGGTGGTGGCCGAGATGGTCTTGGACTGTGCGTGCGCCAGGCTGGCGTGCAGCGGCAGCTGGGTGGCACCGAGACCGGCGGCGGCCTGCAGCAAGGTGCGGCGGGACAGGGACATGGGGGGGACTCCTTGGGTTGCGGGGGCGGCCCGATGGCGGGACTGCCCCTGCCAGCGCAAGCTTTGTGCCATGGCCTGTATCCAGGGCCGTGCCTGCGGTTGCCTCCCAAGCCGGTGCGGCGCCTGCGCCAATGTGGCGCATCGCGCACCATGTTGTGCTCAATGATCGGAAAGATTGTGTCCAATTTGAGCATTGTTTGTGGCCATCCAGCGGGCCGCTACGTGGCACGCTTCTTGAGTCGCAGCAGCGACGCGGCGCACCCCGGTGCCGCCCCCAACCAGGCCACCGCATGCAAGCTTCCGATCGAACCGCCGGCGTCGGCGTCGTGCTCGATGAGATCCACCATCGCTATGCCGGCTCCACGGCGGTGGAGTCCGTGTCACTGGACATCCCTGCCGGCGAACTCGTCGCGCTGCTGGGCCCCAGCGGTTGCGGCAAGACCACGCTGCTGCGCATCGTGTCCGGCCTGTTGCGCCAGAGCGGCGGCCATGTGCGCATCGGCGGCGAGATCGTCGATGCGCTGCCGACCAACGAGCGCGGCGCCGGCATCGTGTTCCAGAACTACGCGCTGTTCCCGCACATGACGGTGGCCGACAACGTGGGCTACGGCCTGCGCGCGCGCGGCGTGGCCGCCGCCGAGGCACGCGCCACGGCGGCGCAGATGCTGGCGATGGTGCGCATGGCCGTAGCCCACGTTGTCGGCCACCGTCATGTGCGGGAACAGCGCGTAGTTCTGGAACACGATGCCGGCGCCGCG
>CAJYRH010000111.1 GCA_913776795.1 uncultured Pseudorhodoferax sp.
GGCGGAGCGCGCAGCGCGCAGACTGGAGGTGTTCCATCAGTACCCGGCAACGCTGCCGTCGGAGCGGGGGTCGAAGCCGCCGGTGCAGGTGCCTGCGGCGTCGCGCAGGATGCAGCCGGCATGGCCGAAGGTCTCGTCGAAGGCGCCCAGCACCTCGACGGCGTGGCCGCGCGCACGCAGTTCCTGGACGGTGGCTTCGGGAAAGCGGCTTTCCAGCTTGAGCGTGTCGCTGCTCTGGCCCCATGTGCGGCCCAGCAGCCAGCGCGGCGCGGCGATGGCGGCCTGCGGGTCCAACCCGTGCACCACGCAGCGCGTGAACACGGCCGACTGGCTCTGCGGCTGGCCGTCGCCGCCCATGTTGCCGTAGACCATGGTGCGGCCGTCGTTCAGCAGCGCCAGTGCCGGGTTCAGGGTGTGGAAGGGCTTCTTGCGCGGGGCCAGCGTGTTGATGTGGTCCGGGTCCAGCGAGAACGAGGCGCCGCGGTTCTGCCAGTTCACGCCACTTTCGGCCAGCACCACACCGGCGCCGAACTCGTGGTAGATGCTCTGGATCATCGAGACCGCGTTGCCCTGGCCGTCCACCACGCCCATCCAGACCGTGTCGGCCGGCCCCAGGCCCTGGCCCCAGGCGCCGGCCCTGTCCATGGCGACGCGCGCGGCCATGGCGTCGAGCGCGTCGGGCGTGAGGAAGCTGGCGGGGTCCACCGCCATGCAGCCCGGGTCGCTGATGTGGCGGTCGCGTACCGCGAAGGCCTGCTTGACCGACTCCGCCGCCGCGTGCACGTAGTCGGCGCCCAGGTGGTCGAAGCGCTCCACGCCCAGGCGGTCCATGAGCCCCAGGATGACGAGCGACACCAGGCCCTGCGTGGGCGGTGGCATGTTGTAGACGGTGCCAGCGCTGTGCGCGAGTTGCAGCGGCGCGCGCAGCTGCGCGCGGTGCTGGGCCAGGTCGTCCAGCGCCAGCGGGCTGCCCACGGCCTGCAGGTTGCGCGCCAGGCTGCGGGCCAGGTCGCCGCGGTAGAAGTCGTCCAGCCCCGCGCGCGCCAGTTGCTCGAAGGTGGCGGCCAGGCGCGGCTGGTGGAACAGGCTGCCCACGGCCGGAGGCTGGCCGCCGGGCAGGAAGGTTTCCGCGAAGCCGGGGACAGCCCGCAGTTCGGCCTGCTTGGCCGCACTGTTGCGGTGCTGGCTCACGGTGACGGGCACGCCGTGGCGCGCACCGTCGATGGCATCGGCCAGCAGCCGCGCCAGCGGGATGCGCCCGCCCAGGCGCGTGCGGCTCAGCGCCAGGGCCTGGTCCCAGCCGGCCAGCGTGCCGGCCACGGTGATGGCGGCCGTGCCGCCGCGGAACGGGATGGCAGGCAGGCCGGCGTAGTCCTCGCGGCGCACGGCCGCGGCGCTGGCGCCGCAGGCATCGATGCCCACCACCTCGGTGCCCCCGGCCCCGGGCAGGCCGACCAGCCAGAAGCTGTCGCCGCCGATGCCGTTCATGTGCGGGTAGGCCACCGCGATGGTGGCGGCCGCGGCCACCATGGCCTCGACGGCGTTGCCGCCCTCGCGCAGCACGGCCAGGGCCGACTGCGCCGCGAGGGCGTGCGGGGCGACCGCCATGCCGCGGCGGCCTCTTACCGGTTGTGTCATGCGCGGTGCTCCTGCGTCAGCTGCTGCCCGTGTGCAGCAAGGTGCGGGCCATGGTTCACGCTTCCTGCGCCACCGGCAGGATGGGGGCGTCGGCCTCGAAGCGCTGGCCGGCCCGCAGGCAGAAGGCCGGCGTCAGCAGCCGCTCGGCGATCACCTGCGTGCCCTCGTTGTCCGACAGGCGCCAGCGTCCGCGCTCGTCGTGGAGCACGCTGACGTCGGCCACACCGCCGATCTGCAGCGTGCCGAGCTCGCCTTCCAGCCCCGCCATGCGCGCGGCATTGCGCGTGACCATGTCCACCACGTGCGCCAGCGGCAGGCCCAGCGCCAGCATGCTGGTCATGGCCGACACCAGGCTGAAGCGCGTCTTGCCCTTGAACAGGTGGTCTTCCTCGTCCGGGTGGCTGTCGGGCGTGCCGGCCGGCTGCGGCACGGGGGTGTTGTAGCCGTGCATGTCGGCGCCCAGCGTGTCGGGCACGATGCCGGCGTCCAGCACGATGCGCGCGGTCTTGTAGCTGAAGTGCGAGCCGTGGCCCACGTCGATCTTCAAGCCGCGCGCCACCGCCTCGGGCACCAGCGGGTGCAGCTGGCCGTTCTCTTCCACGAAGCCGCCCGGGTGGCGGCTGAACGGATGGGCCAGGATGTCGCCGGGTTTCAGCATCTCCACCACCTGGTTGAAGATCGAATCGGGGTTCACCGGCAGTCCGCCGTCGCCCGGCTTGGGCCAGAGCTGGCCAAAGTGGATGTAGACGGGCAGCGTGGCCTCGCGGCCCATGCGCGAGGCCAGGCGCATCACGTCCACGCCCCAGCGCGCGAAGCCACCGATCTCGGCATGCGCCTTCAGGCCGCGCACCAGGTCGCGGTTCTGGCGTGCGGATTTCACCGTCGCATCGACGTCCAGGCAGTCGGGGCGGTACATCTCCGGGTAGTAGTGGCCCTCCAGCCCGCCGGCCAGGTAGGCCGACAGGAAGGCCAGCACGCGCGTGTGCGAGGGTTCGGCCACGTACTGGCGGAACCCCGGCAGCGTGATGCAACTGGGGCCGCCCTGGTCGATCAGCGTGGTCACGCCCGAGCGCACGCCGCACAGGTCGGCGTTCATGCCGAAGCGGCCCGTCACGCCCTGGTACACGTGGCCGTGGGTGTCGATCAGGCCGGGCAGCACCAGCTTGCCGCGGCAGTCCACGCGCTGGGTGTCGGCGGGCACGGCGGCGCCCAGGTCGGTGCCCACGGCGGCAATGCGGCCATCGGTCACGAGTACGTCGAATGGGCCGTCGCGGCCGGCGGTCGGGTCGATCACCCGGCCCCCCTGCAGAACCATGCTGGTCATCTTCTTGCCTGCTTCCTGTGCGGTGTTGAGAACTGATAGGTGGTGTACCGCACAATTTGTGCCAGCCGCAAGGCGCCTTTGTGGTGCGCAGCGCAGGGCAGGGCGACGCTAGACTTTGTGCATGACAGAAGAAACCGATCCCTTGCCGGTGCAGGCCCAGCTGGACCACTACTGCGAGCGCTCCGCGCTGTTCGCCCGGCCCGGCTTCCTGATCCGCCGCTTGCACCAGATCCACACCTGGCTGTTCACCGAGGAAACCCAGCAGTACAACGTCACGCCGGTGCAGTACAGCCTGCTCACCGTGCTGGCCGAGCATGGCGAGATGGACCAGAACACGCTGGCCTACGAGGTGGGCCTGGAGCGCACCAGCGTGGCCGAGGTGCTGCCCCGGCTGGAGGCGCGCGGCCTGGTCGAGCGCCGGCAATCGGAGTCCGACCGCCGGGTCAAGCTCGTGCGCATCGCGCGCAAGGGCCGCGCGCTGGCCAAGCGCATGGACGGCGCCGCCCAGCGCGCGCATGACCGCACCATCGCCTACCTGCCCGAAGGGGAGCGCGAGCGCTTCATGCTGCAGCTGATCCAGCTGGTCGAGTCGCACAACGACACCAGCGTGGTGCCCTGGAAGCTGCGCTGACGCGGCCGGGTGGGTGGCATGCCCCTTTTTGGCGGTGCCCTGGCGCCGGTGCGCCACGATGGTGCGCTACACGCAAGCGCATCCATCCTATATATGTGGTGCACCACGTAGTTCTACCAACATTTTCCTGTTCAGTTTCAATGGTCTGGATCAGTGAGGCGGTGTCCGGCGTGCGCTAGTGGCATGGCAGTTGCTCTGCCCCCGTGCAACGCACAGGAGCACAGCGAACATGGGTCTCGACCAGGCCGTGGCCATCGTCACGGGAGCAGCACAGGGCATCGGCTTCGCCACCGCGCAGCGCTTCGGCGAGCGCGGCGCCAGGGTCGTCGTCGCCGACCGGGAGGGCGCGCAGCAGGCCGCCAAGCGCCTGCGCGCGCAGGGCGTGGACGCGCTGGGGGTGGCCGTCGACGTGGCCAGCGCCGAGCAGGTCGAGGCCATGGCGGCGCAGGCCGAGGCGCACTACGGCCGCATCGACGTGCTGGTCAACAACGCCGGCATCTACTCCTCGCTCACGCCCAAGCCGTTCGAGCAGCTGACGGTGGCGGAGTGGCAGCAGGTGCTCAATGTCAACGTGGTCGGCGTGTTCCTCGCCTGCAAGGCCGTGCTGCCGGCCTTTCGGCGCGCCGGCGGCGGCCGCATCGTCAACATCTCCTCGGGCGTGGCCTTCAAGGGCAACCCGGGCATGGCGCACTACGTGGCCAGCAAGGGCGCGGTGATCTCGCTCACGCGGGCGCTGGCCACCGAAATGGGCGTGCACAAGGTGCTGGTCAACAGCGTGGCGCCGGGCTTCACGCTCAGCGACGGCGCGCTGGCCAACCCGGTGCTGGTCGAGGGCGTCAAGGGCCCCTCGTTGCGCGGCCGCGTGCTGGCGCGCGACATGGTGCCGGACGACCTGGTCGGCGCCATCGAGTTCTTCGCCGATGCGTCCTCGGCCTTCATCACCGGCCAGACGCTTGTCGTCGACGGCGGTGCGTACTTCCACTGAGGCCCCATGGCGACCGATTCCATCCCCGTCATCGACCTCTCCGCCGCGCTGCACGGCCGTGCCGACGAGCGCCTGCGCGCAGCCCGCGCCATGGAAGCCGCATGCACCGACATCGGTTTCTTCACGGTCCGTGGCCATGGCGTGCCGCTGGCCACGATCGACGCGTTGCGCGGCCACGCCAGGCACTTCTTCAACCTGCCGCTGGCCACCAAGCGCGAAGCCGCGCCGGCCGACCCTGCCGTGCCGCGCGGCTACCGCGCGCTGGGCTTCGATGCACTCTCGCGCGGCAACGAAGGGGCCGCGCCCGGCGACCTCAAGGAGTACTACCACTTCGGCCGCGAGCAGTGGCCCGACGAGCCCTACTACACGGGCGAGGAAGGCCGCGGCTACTTCATCCCCAACCGCTGGCCGGCCGCGCCCGCCGGCTTCGCCGAGGCGGCCGCCGCCTACTACGCGCACATGGAGCGGCTCACGGGCGAGATGATGTCGCTGGTGGCGCTGGCGCTCGGCATCGACGAGGACTTCTTCGACGACAAGATCGACCGCCACATCACGGCGATGCGCATCAACTTCTACCCGGAGCAGCAGGTCGCTCCCGAGCCCGGCCAGCTGCGCGCCGGCGCCCACACCGACTACGGCCTGCTGACCATCCTGAACGGCGAGAACACCGCCGGCGGCCTGCAGGTCTGCACGCGTCAGGGTGTCTGGC
>CAJYRH010000112.1 GCA_913776795.1 uncultured Pseudorhodoferax sp.
GCTGCCACACTCTTTCCCTACACGACGCTCTTCCGATCTGTTCTCGAACACCACGTCTTCCGGCTCCTGCGAATCCACATACTCCAGCTTGTACGCCAACCCGGAACACCCCGTGGTCTTCACACCCAGGCGAACGCCCACACCCTTGCCCCGTCGGGACAGATAGCGGTTGACGTGCCGGGCCGCGGCTTCGGTCAGGGTGATGGCCATGGCGTCAGGCGGCCTGAGCGTCGGCGGGAGCGGCTGCCGCGTGCTTGGTCTTGTAGTCCAGCACGGCGGCCTTGATGGCGTCTTCCGCGAGGATGGAGCAATGCACCTTCACGGGCGGCAGCGCCAGCTCTTCGGCGATCTGGCTGTTCTTCAGCGCAGCCGCTTCGTCCAGCGTCTTGCCCTTGACCCATTCGGTCACCAGCGACGAAGAGGCAATGGCCGAGCCGCAGCCGTAGGTCTTGAAGCGTGCGTCTTCGATCACGCCGGTCTCGGGGTTCACCTTGATCTGCAGCTTCATCACGTCGCCGCATGCCGGCGCGCCGACCATGCCGGTGCCTACGGACTCATCACCCTTGTCGAACGAACCCACGTTGCGGGGGTTCTCGTAATGGTCGATCACTTTGTCTGAATAAGCCATGATGTTTACCTCGTCAATTCTTCAATGTGCGGCCCACTGGATGGCGCTGATGTCGATGCCATCCTTGTACATGTCCCACAGCGGGCTGAGCTCGCGCAGCTTGGCCACGTTGTGGCGGATCGTGGAGACGGCGTAGTCGATCTCTTCCTCGGTCGTGAAACGGCCGATGGTCATGCGCAGGCTGCTGTGCGCCAGTTCGTCGCTGCGGCCCAGGGCGCGCAGCACGTAGCTGGGCTCCAGGCTGGCGGACGTGCAGGCCGAGCCCGACGACACGGCCAGGCCCTTGATGCCCATGATCAGCGACTCGCCTTCGACGTAGTTGAAGCTGATGTTCAGGTTGTGCGGCACGCGGCGCTCCAGGTCGCCGTTGACGAAGACCTGTTCGATGTCTGTCAGGCCGTCCAGCAGGCGCTTTTGCAGCGCACGGGCCTTGGCCAGGTCCTGCGCCATCTCTTCGCGGGCGATGCGGAAGGCTTCGCCCATGCCGACGATCTGGTGCGTGGGCAAGGTGCCCGAACGCATGCCGCGTTCGTGGCCGCCACCGTGCATCTGCGCTTCCAGGCGCACGCGGGGCTTGCGGCGCACGTAGAGCGCGCCGATGCCCTTGGGGCCGTAGGTCTTGTGCGATGCCAGGCTCATCAGATCGACGGGCAGCGTGGCCATGTCGATCTCGACCTTGCCGGTGGCTTGCGCCGCATCGACGTGGAAGATCACGCCCTTTTCACGGCACAGCGCGCCGATGGCCGGGATGTCCTGGATCACGCCGATCTCGTTGTTCACGAACATCACGCTCAGCAGGATGGTGTCGGGGCGGATGGCCGCCTTGAGCACGTCGAAGTCGAGCAGGCCGTTTTCCTGGACGTCGAGGTAGGTCACCTCGAAGCCCTGGCGCTCCAGCTCGCGGGTCGTGTCGAGCACGGCCTTGTGCTCGGTCTTCACCGTGATGATGTGCTTGCCCTTACCCTTATAGAAGTGCGCGGCACCCTTGATGGCGAGGTTGTTGGACTCGGTGGCGCCACTGGTCCACACGATTTCACGCGGGTCGGCGCCGATGAGCGCGGCCACGTTGGCGCGGGCCTTCTCCACGGCCTCTTCGGCTTCCCAGCCCCAAGCGTGGCTGCGGGATGCCGGGTTGCCGAAATGCTCGCGCAGCCACGGAATCATGGCGTCAACGACGCGCGGGTCCACGGGCGTGGTGGCACCGTAGTCGAGATAGATAGGGAAATGCGGGGTCATATCCATGGCTGGCTCAAACAAAGACTCTGGCTGGCAAGGTCGGGCGGATGCCCGGCACTCAGGACTTGGCGAACACGTTGCCCAGTGCGAACACCGAGTTGGGCGCGTTCACGCGGATGGGTTTGACGACGGGCGTGGTCGAGATGGCGCGGCGCACGACCGGCTTGTCTTCGACCTGCACGCCCTTGGCGAGCTGGTCGTCCACCAGCTTCTGCAGGGTGACGGAGTCCAGGAACTCGACCATGCGCTGGTTCAGCGAGGCCCACAGCTCGTGGGTCATGCAGCGGCCGGCGTCGCCCAGACAGTTTTCCTTGCCGCCGCACTGGGTGGCGTCGATGGGTTCATCGACCGAGACGATGATGTCGGCCACGGTGATGTCGCCGGCCTTGCGGGCCAGCGTGTAGCCGCCGCCGGGGCCGCGCGTGGATTCGACCAGCTCGTGCCGGCGCAGCTTGCCGAAGAGCTGTTCGAGATACGACAGCGAGATCTGCTGGCGCTGGCTGATGGCAGCGAGGGTGACCGGGCCGTTGTTCTGGCGCAGTGCCAGATCGATCATCGCGGTGACCGCAAAACGGCCTTTGGTAGTGAGACGCATCGCAAGCTCCTTGTCTTCAGGCTTGTTCGTTATAGAAATCCGAGAGCTGGGAACCAGCCTCCGGCACCGTCTCCGCCCCTACTCCGACAGGCACCTGAACCTCGCGGAGCCCTATTCATCCTGGGCTTTTCTTTTCTTGACTATTTCAGACAAGTATAGCACAAACCCTATTGTTTTTGTCGGGTACCTGGACACCCCGGTCGCGGGAGCTACCTCCCGGTAAGGCGCCGGCACCCTTGTGATCCCCGTTCGCCGGCTCAGACCGCCACCTGGTCTCCGCCGTGCGCGCCGAATGCGCGGTCTTTCAGCCGGGTCAGCTGGTCGCGCACCCGGGCGGCCTGCTCGAACTCCAGATTGCGCGCGTGCTCCAGCATGAGCTTTTCCAGGCGCTTGATCTCCCGGGCCACGTCCTTTTCGGACATGTCTTCCACCTGGGCCCGCTGCATCGATTCCTGCTCGAGCCGCTCGGCTTCCTTGCCCGACTTCTCGCTATAGACCCCGTCGATGAGATCGCGCACCTGTTTGACGATGCTGCGCGGCGTGATGCCCTGGGCCTCGTTATGTGCGATCTGTTTGGCGCGGCGGCGTTCCGTTTCGTCGATGGCCTTGCGCATCGAGTCGGTGATGCGGTCGGCATAGAGGATGGCCTTGCCGTTCAGGTTGCGGGCCGCCCGGCCGATGGTCTGGATCAGGCTGCGCTCGGCGCGCAGGAAGCCTTCCTTGTCCGCATCCAGGATGGCGACCAGCGACACCTCGGGAATGTCCAGCCCCTCGCGCAGCAGGTTGATGCCGACCAGCACGTCGAAGGCGTCGGCCACCGTCAGGCAATTGTCG
>CAJYRH010000113.1 GCA_913776795.1 uncultured Pseudorhodoferax sp.
CAGGAAGATCGCCAGCGTGCCGAACACCACCACCGTGGCCACCGCGACCATCACCTGCTCGGCGCGACCGCGCACGACGGGTTCGGCCGCCATCACAGCTGCCGCGCCGCAGATCGAACTGCCGGCGCCGATCAGCATGGCCGTCTTGCGGTCGAGCCCGAAGACTCGGGTGCCGAGGAAGCAGGCGAGCCCGAAGGTGCTGCACAGCACCGTGGCGTCGATCGCGACGCCGGTCCAGCCCACGTTACCGATGTCCTGGAAGGTCAGGCGCAGGCCGTACAGGATGATGCCCAGGCGCAGCAGGTTGGCCTTGGAAAAGGTCACGCCGCCGCCGGCCGCGGCGCCTATGCGGGGGTAGACGGTATTGCCGACCACCATGCCCAGCACGATGGCCAGGGTCAGCGCGCTGATGCCGTTGGACTGCAGCCAGCCGATCTTGCCCAGTTGGATCGACACGAAAGCCAGAGCGCCCGTGAGTGCGAGACCAGGAACCAACAGGCGTACACGGTGCATCGCTGCGGGGGTGTGCGTCAGGTGGGCTGCGGAAGTGGCGGTGTGCATCGTTTTCTCCATCACGTCGTTTTCGGAAGGCATGAACGAACTTTGAACCGGCACGATCTATCCGACAAACGGATACTTCCGCTATAACCTAGCCATCGAACAGGTAACGAAAGCGTTTGGATGCGCCTGACATTGCGTCAACTCCTGATCTTCACGGCCGTGGCGGACACCGGCAGCACCACGGCCGCCGGTGAGCGCGTCGCACTGTCCCAGTCGGCAACCAGTGGCGCACTGAACGAACTGGAGAGCCTGCTCGGCGCCCAACTGTTCGACCGCATCGGCAAGCGCTTGCTGCTGAACGACAACGGCCGTGCGCTGCTGCCGCAAGCCAGGTCATTGCTCGACGGCGCACAGGAGATCGAAAGCCGGTTCGGTCTCGGAAGCGCGGGCGCTGACACCGCGCCGCTGGTCACGCGACTTCGCGTCGGTGCCAGCACGACGATCGGCAATTACGTGCTGCCGGCGCTGATCGCCGGCTACAGCAGGACGTGGCCCGGTGCCGCAGTGGATGTCGTCATCGGCAACACGCGCGACATCGCTGCGGCCGTGACCCGCCTGGAGGTCGACATTGGTCTGATCGAAGGGCCCTGCCACGAGGCCGAGCTTCGAGTGACGCCATGGCTTCAGGACGAGTTGGTCATCGTGGCTGCACCGACGCATGCGCTGGTGCAGGAGGGCGTGCAGGCACGCGTTCCGTTGAAGGCCTTGCGGCAGGCACGCTGGTTGCTCCGTGAGCCGGGTTCCGGCACGCGCGAGGCCGTGGAGCACGTGTTGCTGCCGCACCTCCACCACCTGGACGGCGACATGCAGCCGGGCAGCACCGAGGCGATCAAGCAGGCGACGGCCGAAGGCCTCGGGCTGGCTTGCCTGTCGCTGTGCGCGGTGCAGGACCTGGTGACACTCGGCAGACTGGTCGTTCTGCGAACCACGTTGCCTCGTCTGACTCGCCGCTTCTATCTGGTGCACCATCAGAAAAAGCGCCTTTCGGGCAACCTGCAACGCTTCGTGGCGCACTGCGAGCGTCTTGAAATGGAATCCCCGTGGCTGCCAACGAATTTCCCGAAGAAGTAGCGTCTCCCAGACGCGGTCGTGCGCGCCTGTGGGCCATGGGACCGGCTGCCGAAACGTTGCGCGTCTGGTGGTGGGCGGCCGTGACGGGCGCGCTCGCTGCGGCTGCCGTCTTGGGCTTCCGGTGGTTGACGCAATGGGTCGAGGAACTCGCGACCGGTCAGCGCGGCGGACTGGTCGAAGCCGCGTTGTCGTTGTCGCCCTGGCACCGCGCGCTGGTCTGCACCTTGGGCGGCTTGCTCGCAGGGCTGGTCCTGCAAGGCGGAACGGCCTGGGCCAGGCGGGGCCCGGGCGGCGCGGCGAACCTCGACTACATCGATGCCGCGCGCGCAGGAAGAGTCGACCTGAACGATCGAACGACGTTGACACGCACCGTGTCCGCGCTCTTATCCGTCGGCACGGGCGCTTCCATCGGACGCGAAGGGCCGATGGTCCAACTGGCTGCCTGGGTCAGTGCGCGGCTGGCACGACTCGTCGCGACGGCGCCGGAACAACGCAACACGCTGCTGGTGTGCGGCATCGCCGCAGGCATCGGCTCGGCCTATCACGCACCCATTGCGGGCGTCGTCTTCGTTCTGGAACTGGCGCTCGGTTTCCTCGCGCGCCACACGGTCGCTCCGGTGCTGATCGCGTCGGCCACGGCCAGTTCACTGATCTACTGGCTGGTCGAACCCAAACCGCTCTACGACGTTCCGCCTGTCGTCATGGCACCGACGAGCCTCGGCATCGCATTGCTCGCCGGCGTGCTGTTCGGCGGGTTGGGCTGGGGGTTGCTGGCGCTGCTGGAATCAGGGCGAAGCTGGTTCGCGCGCATCCGTACGCCAGTCCTGCGCCTGGGACTCGGGGGCTTGCTCGTGGGCCTGTTGTCGGCCTGGGTGCCGCAGGTCTGGGGCAATGGCTACAGCGTGGTGTCGCAGGTGCTTCACGGTGACCACGCCTGGCAATGGCTCGCGTGGGTGCTGCTCGCAAAAGTGGTGGCGACGACGCTGAGTTCGGGCAGCGGCGCGATCGGCGGTGTGTTCACGCCATCGCTCTTCGTCGGGGCGACCGCTGGAAGTGTCTTGGCCCAAGTGGCGGCGCTCTGGTTGCCGGCGGTGTGGGTGGGCGATCCGCGTCTGCTCGCGGTGGTCGGCATGGCGGCGGTGCTGGCCGCAGTCACCCATGCACCGCTGATGGCGATCGTGATGGTGCTGGAGATGACAAATCAATTCCAGCTCACCGTTCCCGTGATGCTAGCCTGCGGCGTGGCCTACGCCATCAGCACACAATTCGGCGCGCGACCGCTCTATGGCAATCCGATCGAATCGCCGATGGCGCAGAAGCCGAATCCCTGAGCCTGTGTTAGATCGCGGGTTCTGCACGCAGCGACTTGCGACGCTCAATGCCTTCGAAGACGATCATTCCGGTGAGCATCGCGGCGGTGAAGACAAGCGCCTCGCTTTCCCCCATTCCGAGCGCCACCAGACCCGGTCCAGGACAGAAGCCCGCAAGGCCCCAACTGACACCGAACAGCAGGCTGCCGAACGCCAAGCGGTCGATCGCTCGCGCGTTTGGCCATCTCACTGGTTCGCCCAGAAGGGATCGCGAGCTGAAGTTGGACAAGGCCGAGCAATTTGACTCCGCGTCGG
>CAJYRH010000114.1 GCA_913776795.1 uncultured Pseudorhodoferax sp.
CGAGGCGCTCGTGGTCGAGCCCCTGCTCGACGCCATCGTGGCCGGCCGCCTGGTGGCGCGCACGGGCAGTGCGGCGCAGCGCGCGGCACTGCTGCCGGGCCTGGCAGACGGCGCGACCGCGTTGTCCCTGGCCTATCTGGAGCCGGGCCGCCGCTATGCGCAGGCGCCTCGGGCCACGGTTGCGCGCAGCAGTGGCGCGGGCTGGGTGCTGGACGGTGCCAAAAGCGTGGTGGTCGGCGCGGCCACCGCGGCGCGCCTCATCGTCTCGGCCCGCACCCAGGGCGGCACCAGCCTGTTCGTGGTCGACCCGCGCGCGGCCGGCGTCACGCTGAACCCCAGCCGCACGGTGGATGGCCTGCGCGTGGCCGACGTGGCCTTGCAGTCCGTGTCGCTCGGCGCCGATGCGCTGCTGGGTGCCGAAGGCGGGGGGCAGCCGCACATCGACGAAGCGTTGGACTTCGCCTGTGCATTGCAGTGCGCCGACGCCATCGGTGCCATGCGCCATGCCCACGAGGCCACGCTGGAGTACACCAAGACGCGCAAGCAGTTCGGCATGCCGATCGCCTCCTTCCAGGTGCTGCAGCACCGCATGGTCGAGATGCTGATCACGCTGGAGCAGGCCCGCTCCATGGCGATCCTGGCCGCGGCCCGCGTCGACGACGCGGGCGACGCGCGGCAACGCGCCCGCGCCGTGTCCGGCGCCAAGGTGAAGATCGCCGACGCCGCCCGGCTCATCAGCCAGGAGTCCGTCCAGCTGCACGGCGGCATGGGCATGACCGAGGAGCTGAAGGTCTCCCACACCTTCCGCCGCCTGACCATGGCCGGCCAGCGCTTCGGCGATGCCGACCACCACCTCGAGCGCTTCGCTTCCCTCGACTGAACCCGAGGAAAACCCTTGGTGCTGCTGTCCCGCCCTGGACTGTGGGCGCGCATCAGCCCTTCCATACTGGCCGGATGAACGCAGCACTCCCCCCCTCCACTGCGGCAGGACTCGCCTCGGTCGACACCGTCATCGCCCTGCTCGAAGGCGTGGGCTACATCGCCTCGCGCCCCATCGCCACCGCGCTCTACCTGGCCCATCACCTGCGCAAGCCGGTGCTGATCGAGGGCCCGGCCGGCGTGGGCAAGACCGAACTGGCGGTCTCGGCCGCGCGCGCCCTGCAGTTCGCGCTGCTGCGCCTGCAGTGCTACGAAGGCCTGGACGACAGCAAGGCCCTCTACGAATGGAAGTACGGCAAGCAGCTGCTCTACACGCAGATCCTCAAGGAGAAGATCGGTCTGCTGGTCGACGACGCCGAGACGCTGGACGGCGCGTTCAAGAAGCTCGCGGGCTTCCAGGACCTGTTCTTCTCGCGCGACTTCCTGGAGCCGCGCCCGCTGCTGCAGGCCATGGAGCAACCCGGCGGCAGCGTGCTGCTGATCGACGAGATCGACAAGTCCGAGGAAGCCTTCGAGGCCCTGCTGCTCGAGGTGCTGGCGGACTACCAGGTTACGATCCCCGAGATCGGCACCATCCGCGCCGAAGTTCCGCCGCTGGTCATCCTCACGTCCAACAACACGCGCGAACTCGGCGACGCGCTCAAGCGCCGCTGCCTGCACCTGCACATCGGCTTTCCCGACGCGGCGCTGGAGCAGCGCGTGCTGCGCGCGCGCGTGCCCGGCATCGCCGACCAGCTGCTGGCCCAGCTCGTCGCCTTCGTGCAGGCGCTGCGGGCCGACAACATCCGCAAGCCCCCCTCCATCGCCGAGTCGGTGGACTGGGCCCGCACGCTGCTGCTCCTGCACGCCAGCGCGCTGGACGAGCAGACGGTGCGCGACACGCTGGGCGTGCTGCTCAAGCGCGAGACCGACGTGCGCGAGGTCGAGGGACGGCTCGCCAGGATGACCCAGGCCGCGCTGGCCGCCGGCTGATGGACAGCATCCTCGCCGGCTTCGTGCGTGCGCTGCGGGCCGCGGGGGCCGAGGCGTCCACGGCCGAGACCATCGACGCGGCACGCGCACTGGCGCTCGTGGGCTATGCCGACCGCGACGGTCTCAAGGCCGCGCTGGGCCTGGTGCTGGCCAAGTCCGAGGACGAGAAGCAGATCCACGACGAGGTCTTCGACCTCTACTTCGGCCGGCCGCAGCCCGTGGACATGGCGCAGACGCCCGCGCCGCTGCGCACCGGCGATGCCGAGGTCGACGCGCTGCTCGACCTGGCCCAGCCCGGTGCGGACGGGCAGGGCGGCGATGCCCTGGCCGCCGCGCTCGCACGCGCAGCCGCGCGCGCCGGGGTGGACGAGATCCGCTTTGCCACGCAGACCGGCTACTACACGCGCCAGACGCTGGATGCGCTTGGCACCGCGCCGCTCGAAGCCCGGCTGGCGGCGCTGCGCGCCGAACCCGAGGCCCAGGCCGAGGTGCAGGCCCTGGAGATGGCCCGCGACCAGTTGCGCCGCCAGGCCCGCGCCGTCGTGCAGCAGCGCTATGCCGTTTTCGGCAAGCCCG
The DNA here is from genome assembly GCA_913776795.1 of uncultured Pseudorhodoferax sp. The sequence continues at coordinate 2,488 of CAJYRH010000114.1, forward strand.
CCACCGAGGCCTTCATGACCGAGGTGGTCGTCCACCGCGCACTGGGCCGCATGGCGCCGGCCGAGATGGAGCGCATGAAGGCGGCCGTCGCCCGCATGGCGCGCAAGCTCGCAGCGCGCCACGCCCGCCGCCAGCGCGTGGAGCTGCGGGGCCAGCTGGACCTGCGCCGCACCATGCGCGCCAACGCCGGCCACGACGGTGTGCCCGTCACGCTGGCGTTCAAGCACCGCCGCCGCGACAAGCCGCGCATCGTGGCGGTCTGCGATGTGTCCGGTTCGGTGGCCTCGCACGTGCGTTTCCTGCTGCTGTTCCTGTACGCGCTGCACGACGCCGTGGGCGACCTGCGCAGCTTCGCGTTCTCCAACCGGCTGCAGGACGTGGCCGAGCCGCTGGAGAAGCTGCCTTTCGACGACGCGATGGCGCTGATCCTCAAGGAGGTCGGCAACGGTTCGACCGACTACGGCCAGGCCTGGGTCGACCTGCACGACCGGCACTGGGACGCGATCGACCGCCGCACCACGGTGATCGTGCTCGGCGACGGGCGCAGCAACGGGTCGGACCCGCGGCTCGACCTGTTCGCCGAACTGGCCAGCCGCGCCAAGCGCGTGGTCTGGCTCTGCCCCGAGGCCGAGGGCCGTTGGGGCACGGGCGACAGCGCGATGCTGCAATACCGGCCGTATTGCACCAGCATGTCGCATTGCGCGACCGCGGCGGATCTGGAACGCACGCTGGACGAGGCGCTGGAGGCGTACCACTGACATGCCGCATCTGTTGAAGCAAGGAGCACGAGTGGGCGCGAAACGACATTTACGGCATGCCCTGCTCCGGGACCACCCGGTGGCGTCGACCTCCACGCCACCGCAGCACGCCACGTGACCACCCGACAACCGACATGACCGAAGCGACGCAAACCTCCACGGGCCATGGCTTCGACGAAGCCGCCCTGCACCGCTGGCTCCAGCAAAACGTCGAGGGCTTCACCGGCCCCATGACCGTCAGCAAGTTCCCCGGCGGCCAGTCCAACCCCACCTACAGCATCGTCACGCCCGGCCGGCGCTACGTGATGCGCACCAAGCCCGGCCCGGCCGCCAAGCTGCTGCCCAGTGCCCACGCGGTGGAGCGCGAGCACACCGTGATGCAGGCACTGCACGGCAGCGGCGTGCCGGTGGCGCGCATGCTGGCGCTGTGCAGCGACGAGGCCGTGATCGGCCGCGTGTTCTTCATCATGGAGCATGTCGAAGGCCGCGTGCTCTGGGACCCGGCGCTGCCCGGCATGGCATCCGCCCAGCGCACGGCCCATTACGCCGAGATGAACCGCGTGATCGCCGCGCTGCACCGCGTGCCCTACGCCGAGCGCGGCCTGGCCGGCTACGGCAAGCCCGGCAACTACCTGGAGCGCCAGATCGGCCGCTGGGGCAAGCAGTACCAGGCCTCGATCACCCAGCCCATCCCCGAGATGGACGCGCTGCTGCAATGGCTGCCGGCGCACATCCCGGCCAGCGGCCGCGACGACCAGGCCTGCATCGTCCACGGCGACTACCGGCTCGACAACATGATCTTCCACCCCACCGAGCCGCGCGTGCTGGCCGTGCTGGATTGGGAGCTGTCCACGCTGGGCCACCCGCTGGCCGATTTCAGCTACCACTGCATGGTCTGGCACGTGGATCCGTCCTCGCATCGCGGGCTGGAGGGGCTGGACCTGGCCGCGATGGGCATCCCCTCGCTCGACGCCTACATCGCCATGTACTGCGCGAACAGCGGCCTCGGCACGCCCGAGGTGCTGCGCCGGGACTGGCCCTTCTACATGGCCTACAACCTGTTCCGCCTGGCCGCCATCGCCCAGGGCATTGCCAAGCGCGTGGAGGCGGGCACGGCCTCCAGCAGCCAGGCCAGGGCGGCCGGTGCCAATGCTGCGCCGCGTGCCCGGCGCGCCTGGCAATGGGCGCAGCAGGCCGCGCAGCACTGAGTTTTCCCGACGAACCGATGGAGTAACCCATGACCCAACCCGCTTCTTTCGACACAGGAACTTCCGACCTGCTGGCCACGCTGGACGCGGGCGTGCTCACGCTCACGCTCAACCGCCCCGAGGCGCGCAACGCCATGAGCCGCGCCATGAACACCGCGCTGCAGGAGCAGCTGGCGCTGGCCGAGTTCAACCACGACGTGCGCTGCATCGTGCTGACGGGCGCTGGCAAGGGCTTTTGCGCGGGTGGCGATGTGAAAGGCATGGCGGCAAGCGGCGACGGCACCGTGGGCGCCCTGACCATCGACCAGGCCATCCACCGCCAGCGCGTGAACCAGCGCGCCACGGCCGGCAAGCTGTTCAAGTGTCCCAAGCCGACCGTGGCCGCTCTGCCAGGCGCGGCGGCCGGTGCCGGCCTGGCGCTGGCGCTGGCCTGTGACCTGCGCATCATGGCCAGCACGGCCGTGATGACCACGGCCTTCGCCAAGGTCGGCTTCTCGGGCGACTACGGCGGCAGCTACTTCCTCACGCAGCTGGTGGGCACCGCCAAGGCGCGCGAGCTGTACTTCCTCTCCGAGCGGGTGGGCGCCGACGAAGCGCTGCGCCTTGGCCTGACCAACTGGGTCTGCCCGCCGGAGGAGCTGGCCGAGCGCACGCGCGCGCTGGCTTTGCGCCTGGCGGCCGGCCCCACCGTCGCCTACCGCTACATGAAGGAGAACCTCAACCGTGCGCTGGCCGGCGAGGTGGACGACTGCATGGACCTGGAGGCGACGCACCACGTGCACTGCGGCCAGACCGAGGACCACCGCGAGGCGACCAAGGCCTTCGTCGCCAAGCGCGAACCGGTGTTCCAGGGCCGTTGAACCGGGCCGCAGGCCCACCAGGGCTGCAGCTGCGGCCCATCCCACGCAGGAGTGACAGACATGGCGAACACGGCAGACAAGCAACCCGGGTCGCAGGCCTGGCTGAACCAGGTGCGTGAAGAACCCCTCGAGCCCGAGCGCCCGATCATCGACCCGCACCACCACCTGTGGGTGGCGCGCGGCGACTGGGGTCCCTACCTTCTCGGCCAGCTGTGGGCCGACACGGGGGCCGGCCACAACATCCGAAAGACGGTGTTCATCGAGTGCCGGGCCAGCTACCGCACCGAAGGCCCAGAGCACCTGCGCAGCGTGGGCGAGGCCGAATTCGTGGCCGGCATCGCGCGCGCCAGCCGCGAGGGCGGTGGCGGCGCCGAGATCGCAGGTTTTGTCGGCCACACCGACCTGCGCCAGGGCGAGGCGCTGCTGCGCGAGGTGCTGGCCGCGCAGGCGGATGCGGCGCGGGGCCTGTTCCGTGGCATCCGCCATGCCGGCGCACGCGACGCCAACCCGCAGGCGCTGACCATTCCCGGCCGTGGCAGCGAGGGCTTGTACGCGGACGCGGACTTCCGCGCCGGTGTGGCCCTGCTGGGCCGCCTGGGCCACACCTACGACACCTGGCACTACCACCACCAGAACACGGCCTTCGCCGCCCTCGCGCGTGCCGTGCCGGGAACGACGCTGGTGCTGGACCATTTCGGCACGCCGCTGGGCGTGGGCGCGTACGCCGGCCAGCGCGATGCGATCTTCGGCCAGTGGCAGCGCGACATCGAAGAGATCGCGCGCTGCCCCAACGTGGTGGCCAAGCTCGGCGGCCTGGCCATGCCCGACAACGGCTTCGGCTGGGACCGGCGCGCGCTGCCGGCCAACTCGGACGAGCTCGTCGAGGCGCAGGGCCGCTACTACCGCCACACGATCGAATGCTTCGGGCCGGAGCGCTGCATGTTCGAAAGCAACTTCCCGGTGGACCGGCGTTCGATTCCCTATGTGAGCTACTGGAACGCCATGAAGAAGATCGCGGCCGGCTACTCGGAAGGGCAGCGGGACGCGATGTTCTGGGGGACGGCGCAGAGGGTGTACCGGCTGTGAGGCCCCTCGCAGCCCGGGCCTGACGGTGCGGGTCGTCACGGCACGATCCGATCGCCCAGCCAGCGTTCCTGTGCGGGACCCTTCGCCTGGGATCGGCTGTCGCGGATCGGACTTGGCCGCCCATCGCCGTCTTCCATACTGCGCTCCAGCCATTCCGACCACAGCACGCCTGGAGACCCTCCCACCATGAGCAAGACCACCCCGGCATTCGGGTTCAACCCCACCGACGAACTGAACGACCTGCGCATGTCCGCCAAGGCCTTGCCCCTGTACGAGCACGTCAAGCGCTTCATCGCCGAGACGGTGGCGCCCATGGCCGCGAAGTACGAAGAGCTGGGCAGGAACCGCTACGGCGAGGACCGCTGGCAGTACGCCCCGGGCCAGCTGGAACTGCTCAATGCCGCCAAGGACCAGGCCAAGAAGGAAGGTCTGTGGAACTTCTTCCTGCCGGACGCGGAGACCGGCGAGGGCCTGTCGAATCTGGACTACGCCTACATCGCTTCCGAGCTCGGCAAGGTGCCGCTGGCCAGCGAGACCATGAATTGCTCGGCCCCCGACACCGGCAACATGGAGGTGCTGGAGCGCGTGGGCACGCCCGAGCAGAAGGAGCGCTGGCTCAAGCCGCTGCTGAACGGCGAGATCCGCTCGGCCTACGCGATGACCGAGGTGCACCACGCCTCGTCGGACGCCAAGAACGTGGCCACCAGCGCGGTGCTTGATGGCGACGAGTGGGTCATCAACGGCGAGAAGCACTACATCTCGGGCGCCGGCAGCCCGCGCTGCAAGATCTTCATCACCATGGTGCGCACCAGCCCCGATGCGCCTTCGCACAAGCAGCAGTCGATGATCCTCGTGCCCAGGGACACGCCGGGCGTGAAGATCATGGGCGCCATGCATGTGTTCGCCGAGGACCATGCGCCGCACGGCCACATGCACATCGTGTTCGACAACGTGCGCGTGCCCAAGTCCAACATGCTGCTGGGCGAGGGGCGCGGCTTCGAGATCTCGCAGCTGCGCCTGGGCCCGGGGCGCATCCACCACTGCATGCGCTCGATCGGTGCGGCCGAGAAGGCGCTGGACCTGATGGTCGAGCGCGGCATCTCGCGCGAGGCCTTCGGCAAGCAGCTGGCCTGGCTGGGCGGCAACGTGGAAATCATTTCGCGCGCACGCATCGAGATCGAAAGCATGCGGCTCATGGTGCTCAAGGCAGCCAAGGCGATGGACGTGCTGGGCAACCGCGAGGCTCGCCAGTGGGTGCACATGGTCAAGGCCATGGTGCCCGAGCGCGTGTGCAAGATCATCGACCAGGCGATCCAGATGCACGGCGCGCTGGGCGTGTCGCAGCACACGCCGCTGGCGCACATGTACGCGCAGCAGCGCACGCTGCGGCTGGCCGACGGCCCGGACGAGGTGCACCACCTGGTGGTGGGGCGCAACGAGATCCGCATGCACGAGGGCGCCAAGGAAGACGACGCCAGCATGGCGGCGGTGTTCCGCAACTGAGGGCTCAACTGAGGGCGCAGGGGTGGTGCGCAGTGGCGTGCCGCCTCGCGGTCGGTCCCCCTGTGGGCCGGGGTCTGGCGCAGTGCGGCGGACGCGGCGTGTGCGGTTCAGGCCGCCAGACCGGCGCGGCGCTGCAGGGCCTCGGTCGACAGCACGGTGATCCGCGTCTCGCGCGTTTCCAGCACGCGCAGGCGGCGCAGGTCCTGCATGCCCTGGTTCAGGCGCTGGCGGCTGGTTGCCACGAGCTGCGCGAGGTCGGTCTGCGTGAGTGGCAGCGCGAGATGGAAGCCTTCGTCCTGCGGATGGCCGAAGCGCCGGCCCAGGTCGAGCAGGCAGGTGGCCAGACGCTGGCTCAGCGGCGCGGTCGCGGCGTGGAGCACGGCGTCCATGGCCGCACGCTGGCGCGCGGCGCTCCAGCGCAGCAGCGCATGGCGCAAGTCGGCGTGCGCGGCGGTGAGCCGGCGCAGGGCATCGAAGCGCAGTGACACCAGCACGGAGTCGGCATGGGCATGGGCGCTGCAGGCCTCGGCCAGCCGGCCCAGGGCGGCGGCCTCGCCGAACCATTCGCCCGGCGCGGCGAGCGCGGTGCTGAGCTGCCGGCCGGATGCGCTGACGCTGTCCAGGCGCACGGCGCCGCTGACGACGCCATACCAGAGGACGCTGTGCTCGCCCTGGTGCAGCAGCTGGTCACCGGCCGCCACCTTGGAGACGCCCAGTGCGGCCATCAGCGCCTCGCGCGCGGCCTCGCCCACGCCGGCCAGCCAGTCGGCCGCGAGCAGGGGGCGTTGCTGGGCGGGCGTGACGCTGGGCGGGCGCGGCCGCTCCAGCGTCCATGAGCGGTGCTGCGCACTGGAGCCAGGATCGGGGCGCCAGAGCAGGGCGTGCAGCGGAGCGAAGCGTTCGGAGGTGCTGGGCGCCAGCGTCGGTGCGTGCAGATTCACGGTCGGTCCCTGGGTGGAGAAAGCACAATCGCCTGCCTGCGGCAAGCTGGGCGGAGGCCGAGCTTGCCAGCGGCCCCACCCGAAGGCGAATGCAATGTGCGCATCGCGCGGTATTTGCCGCATGCATAGCCTGCCCCTCCCTGGCGCGACCCGATGCAGCTGTCCCGAATCGACCTGAACCTGTTCGCCGTCTTCGACGCGATCTACCGCGAGCGCGGCATCACCGCCGCCGCGCGCCAGCTGCACCTGTCGCAGCCGGCGGTGAGCCACGCGCTGGCCCGGCTGCGCGAGCTGATGGGCGACCCCCTGTTCGAGCGCCAGGGCAACGCGATGATCCCCACGCCGATGGCGCGGGTGATGGCGGGCGCCGTGCGCGGCGCGATGGGCGGGCTGGACCAGATGCTGCGCCAGGTCGGCCAGTTCGATCCCGCCACGAGCCAGCGGCTGTTCAAGGTGGCCACCAGCGGTTCGGCAGAACTGGCGTTCCTGCCGGACCTGGTCGCGTGCCTGGCGCGCGAGGCGCCGGGCATTCGGGTGGCGACGGTGCGCGCGGACCGCGGCAACCTGGAGGAAGACCTGCGCAGTGGCGAGCTCGACCTGGCCCTGGACATCGGGCTGCCGCTGACGGCCGAGATCCGGCGCCAGCAGATCGGCGCCAGCGAGCTTGTGGTGCTGGCGCGGGTCGCCCACCCGGCGATCGGCCCCGG
>CAJYRH010000115.1 GCA_913776795.1 uncultured Pseudorhodoferax sp.
CCGTGTCGCCGAACAGCATGGAGTCCGCCAGGGCGAGGATGTACGGGTTCTGGTACGCCTCGCGGCCGATCATCACCCCATCGGCCCACTCCAGGTGCGCGCGCGCCTCCTCGAGCGACTTCACGCCGCCGTTGAGCGAGAGGGTCAGGTGGGGGAAGTCCGCCTTGAGCTGGCGCACCCACTCGTAGCGCAGCGGCGGAATCTCGCGGTTCTCCTTGGGCGAGAGGCCCTCCAGCCAGGCATTGCGCGCGTGGACGGCGAAGACGCGGCAGCCCGCCTCGGCGACGGTGCCCACGAAATCCCGCACGAAGGCGTACTCCTCGCTGCGGCCGATGCCGATGCGGTGCTTGACGGTGACAGGAACGCTCACCGCATCCACCATCGCTTTCACGCAGTCGGCCACCAGCCGCGGCTCGTTCATCAGGCAGGCGCCGAAGGCCCCGCGCTGCACGCGCTCGCTGGGGCATCCGCAGTTGAGGTTGATTTCGCCGTATCCCCATCGTTCGCCGAGACGTGCCGAGTGCGCGAGGTCGGCAGGCTCGCTGCCGCCCAGTTGCAGCGCGACCGGTTGCTCCTCGGCATTGAAGCGCAGGTGCCGCTCCACGTCGCCATGCACCAGCGCCCCGGTCGTCACCATCTCGGTGTAGAGCAGGGCATGGCGGCTCAGCAGGCGGTGGAAGTAGCGGCAGTGGCGGTCGGTCCAGTCCATCATGGGGGCGACGGACAGGCGCCAGGGGACTGTTTTCTGGATGTTTTGTTTTAAATCAACAGCTTGCGATGGTACTTGCAACATTTTTTTGGCTTCCTGTTTGCCGCCTTCTCGCTCCATTGCGGCCGCATTTTTGCGGCCATGGTGCTGCATCGATTACGACGGAACCTTCTCCTGCATGGCCCAGATCCGGCTGAAGCAGGACGGGAAGGTCCCGCACACCGAGGCGCAGACGTGCAGTCGACGAATATGGGCGTCCGCGTGGCTGAAGCGCCGATAGTCGGAGTTGGAACTGGCGAGCGCAAGCGGCCGGAAGATGGCCGATAAGGTGACGCTGAGGGGGCTGTTCGACGAGTATGTCAGCGCGGCTGAAAAAATAACCCCGTGGAGGGCATGTCAAGGCGGCGGACATCAAGCGACTCGGGCAGTGTAGCCTGACAGATATGGAGGCCATGCGGTTGAGCGAGGCCGTCGGCTTGCGGGAGTTGAGGGCGCAGCGCTGCTTCGACTTGCATGGACGCCGCCTATGCATTGCCTGGCGGATGGACGATCGGTTGTCCGCGGTGGCTGCGGCCTACGCCAACTTCGCCAAGGAACGCCCGCACCAGTTTCGCATCCTGGTCGAGCTGCCGAACGAGCCTGCCGCACCGAACGTATGCGTCATCCTGGCAACAGTATCAATCCAGCCGGATCGAGGCTCGCAGCCTCGCATTGAGCTGGTCGACCAGCCAGAGCAAGCTGCCGCGCCAGAGGCCGTGAATCCTTGCCTGGTGGCTGCGATAGAGCATGACGTGGCTGAGTTGCGCAAGGCGCCCGCGCAGCGTGACACCTTTCAACAGCCCGAACTTGCCCAGTGAGCCATAGGCATCGTACTCGCCCAACGATACCAAGGCTCCGAAGTCGCGGTGGATGAAGTCGGGAATCGTTGCGCCATTCAACAGCTTGCCGGGAAGATGGGCGATCAGGTGCTGTGCCTGCTGGTGGGCGACCTGAGCCGTCGGCGGCAGTGGTCGTTCAGCGCCCTGAAGGGTCAGGCTGGCGCAATCGCCGACCGCGTAGACATTCGGATCGGTGAGGGACTGCAAGGAAGGTGTGACCACGATCTGGTTGGTACGGCTGGTGGTCAGCCCGTCGAGGCCGTTCAGAAAGTCGGCAGCCTTGACTCCGGCCGCCCACACCTTGAGCGCCGCCGGCACCTGCGTGCCATCGCCCAGGAGGAAGGCCTCGGCGGAGGCTGCCTTGACGCGGGTATCGGTCATTACCGTGATGCCAAGCGATTCGAGGCGCGTGCGGGTGGCGGCGGCGATATCCTGCGGAAACGCTGCGAGCAGCCGAGGCCCGCTTTCGATCAGCGTGACCGACAGGCGGGAAGCGAGTCCCTGCGCGCCGTAGCCGATGGCCGATTCCTTCAATTGCACCAGTTCGGCGGCCAGCTCCACGCCGGTAGCGCCGCCGCCGACGATCGCTATCGGCAAATCGGTGCCCTGCGCAAGAGCCTGCAACATGCGCAGCCGCACTTCATGGTTGAAGGCGTCGGCTTGCAGGCGGGAGTCGATCTTGAAGCAATGCTCGGCCACGCCGGGCGTACCGAAGTCGTTGGCCTGGCTGCCAATGGCCAGAATCAGCGCGTCGTAGCCGATATGGCGCGCGGGAACCAGCAGCCGTCCATCCGGCGCGTGCAGTGGCGCGATCCGTATCTGGCGCGCATTCCGATCCAGACCGCATAGCTGGCCGGGCTGATAGATGAATCCGGCGCTGCGTGCCTGGGCAACATACGGAGTCTGCTGTTGGGAAACGTCGCGTGTGCCTGCGGCGATCGTGTGCAGCATGGGCTTCCACACATGCGCCGAGTCCGCATCCACGAGCGTGATGGCCGGAACCGGCTGTTTTCCCGCGCGCTTGCGGCGCCAGCGCCGGCCAAGCGTGGTGGCGATTTCCAGTCCGGCGACGCCACCGCCCACGACGACGACATGTAGAGGAGGGGATTTCTCGTTTTTCATGATGTCAATGGCCTTGCTTGCCTGATCCGGTCCCAGGAATTCGGGACGGCCCGTGGGCTCTGTCGGAGCCACTCTTCGCCAACCCGTGATCTGCTTCAAGGCGGGCCAGATACGCCGCGAGCGCGCGCGGCACTTCTCGCAGGTATAGATCTGCACGATGCGGGTTGGACTGGAAGCCCACGTGCATGCCGCCAGCGGCAATTGCGTGCATCACGGCAACATAGTCCTCAAGGGCCGCAGCCGTGATTCCTGGCAGGCGGGCGCCAAGAACATGCCGAAATGTTCGCATGAAGTCGGCGTCGCCCTCGGCCGTATCGCGCCCGTGCATCACGGCCAGGAAATCCGGGTGCCGGTTGATGTGCTCGATGAAGGGCCCAACGAGATGTTCGATCGTGGCGGCGGTGGACATCGACTGCCAGACCTCTGCCGGCACCGCGATGAGCTGTTCGTTGATCTGCCTGACAGCGGCCATGTGCCGGTCGACCAGTATTTGCAGCAGGCTCTCCCGATCAGGGAAGAAGTGGTACATCGAGCCGACGGAGGTCTGTGCGCGCTTGGCCACCAGATGCATCGTCACTGCGGCGACGCCGCCTTCGGCCGCCATTGCCGCGGCCGCCTGGAGGATCGCTTCGATACGGGCCTGGCCACGCGCCTGTTGGGATGCGCGTGGCGCTTGTTTGCTGGTCGAGGCTCTGGTCATGGTTGTCGAGGTGATGGGGCGCTGCGCCAGCAGAGGCGCCCGAAACAAAACTAGACGATTTTGTCTATTTTACAGATAATCGATTCCTCGGTCCAGATTTGCGTGTGCCGTGGATGCAATGCGTCTGCAGGACATCCCCCAACCATGACAATTTTTCCTGGCCTCGTAGTCTGTGAGCATTGCGACAGCGTGTACCACCGCCGCACACTGGGCAGCGGCGAACATGCACATTGCGAGCGCTGCGCTGCGGTGCTCTATCGCGCCAGCCAATTGGACATAGACCGTTGGCTGGCCCTGACCGTCGCCGCTGCGATCGTGTTCGTGATCGCCAACGTCTGCCCCGTCGTCCGCATCAGCCTGCAGGGGCTGCACAACGAATCCACGCTGTGGCAGGCTGCCGCCGCGCTGGCACATGGCGCTGCCGCACCGATCGCGCTGCCCACCGCTCTGTCCGTGATCATCGTGCCCTTCCTGCAGATCGCCCTGCTGGGCTGGGTGCTGATCCATGCCCGGCGCGGACGGCGCGCGCCGGGTTTCGCGCAGGCCATGCGCATGCTGGTGGCGCTGCGGCCGTGGAGCATGATCGAGGTCTGCCTGCTCGGCATCCTGGTGGCGGTGATCAAGTTGTCGAGCATGGTGCAGGTCGCCCCCGGCGCCGGCATATGGGCGACGGCAGTGCTGATGGTGTTGATCACCCTGATCGCCAGCCGCGACCTGCACGGGCTGTGGGAGTTGTCCACCTCGTCGGCGGCCGACCAGGAGTTGCGCGCATGAGCCTGCCCGCCCGCGCGCGCCAGCTGGGCGTCGTCGCCTGTCATGCCTGTGGCCTGGTATGCGAGGATGTCCTGGGCACGAGCGGGCACGGCGACTGCCCACGGTGTGGAGCGGCACTGCACCGGCGTCGCCCGAACAGCA
>CAJYRH010000116.1 GCA_913776795.1 uncultured Pseudorhodoferax sp.
GCCGCGGCAGCCCGCCGCCGCCTGAACCCGGCTCAGCCCGCCACGCGCGTGGCGGTCCAGGCGGTGCCGTCGACGGTGCCGCGCATGGTGTTGCCGGCCACCTGGCCGGTGTAGTTCCGCCCGCCAGCCGTGAAACGGATGTTCGCGCCGTCCAGCCGCGCAGCGGCCAGCGGCGAATTCGCACCCAGGCGGCCTTCCAGCTTCTGGAAGCGCTGCGTGAGCTGCAGCCGCTCGCCGCCCAGCTGCCAGGTGCCGCCGACCTTGGCCGGCACCACCCACTTGAGCGCGTTGCAGTAGCCCGAGCAGCCTTCGACCACGTTGAAGGAGTCGTCCGGCTCCCAGTCCTCCATCGTGAAGGAGTTGGACAGCACGCGCGTCCCGGCCGGCATGTCCAGCAGCGTGGGCCGCAGCCGCATGTTGAGGTTGGGCAGCAGGAACAGCGTGACCACGGTGGCTTCGGAGAAGTTGGACTCGAAGATGTCGGCCTGCTCGAAGCGTACCCGGCCTGCCACGCCCTCGGCTTCGGCGGCGCGGCGCGACAGCGCCACCATGTCGGGGTTGTATTCGATGCCGCGCGCCTGCGCGCCACGCTTGGCGGCGGTGATCACGAGCCGGCCATCGCCCGAACCCAGGTCGACCAGCCGGTCCTGCGGCGTGAGCCCGGCCATGTCCAGCATGCGGTCGACCAGCGTCTGCGAGGTCGGCACCCAGACCACGTCCTTGCCGCCCTGGCCGACCTGCGGCTGGTAGGCGTTGCCGCCGGACTGCGCCCAGGCGTGGGGGCCGAAGCTGGCCGCACCGAGTGCGGCACCGAGGAACGATCTGCGGGCAATGCGCATCGAGGCTCTCCTTGGAAGGGATCGGGTGAAGGACAAAGGGTACGTCTGCAGGCCACCGCGTGCGGCGCGACCGGCAATGGAGTCGGGCAGCGCCCGAATGTTCCGCCTTCAGGCCGGCTTGGCAAGAGCCGGCGTGCGCAGGCACAGCACGAGGCCGGCAATGGGCTGGCGCTGGTCCTCGCGCAGCACGAGGGGCTGCTCCTGCAGCAGATCCAGCCCATGTTGGGCGGCCAGCCGACGCAGGTGGGCCGCGCCGTGCGCGTAGCGCAGGCTGGGCCGCAGCTGCAGGTCGTCGCCATCGGACTGCTCCACCGAGAACACGAACACGCCGCCGGGCTGCAGCACGCGGCGCACGCCGGCGAACACCGCGTCGAGCGCGCCGACGTAGATGAACACGTCGGCAGCCGCAATGAGGCCGTAGCGCTCGGGCGTCTCGTGCAGCCAGGCTGCCAGGTCGGCATGCAGCAAGCGGTCGTAGCAGCCGCGCGCGCGGGCCTGCTCCAGCATCGTCGGCGACAGGTCCAGCCCATGCAGCCGGCGCGCCAGCGGGCGCAGCAGCGGCCCGCACAGGCCGGTGCCGCAGCCCAGGTCCAGCGCGGCGTCCACCGGCGCGCCGGCCAGCGCGGCCGCGGCCGCCTGGGCCACCGCCTCGTGGGCGCGGTAGCGCAGCACGTCCAGCAGGTGCGGCTCGAAGTCGTCGGCATAGCTGTCGAACAGGCCGCGCACATAGCTGGTCGGGGCCGTGGCGGGCACGTCGCCTGCGCCCAGGCCGGCCAGGAAATAGCGGCACAGCGCCGTGTCGGCGCCGGCCGCAAGGGCCTGCTCGAACGCCGCGCGCGCGGCCGCCGGCCGCTGCAGGTCGCGCAGCAGCTGGCCGAGCAGCAGATGGGCCTCGGTGAGCCCTGGCGCGAGCGCCACCGCGCGTTCGTAGGCGGGCTGGGCTTCGGCATGGCGCTCCAGCGCCTGCAGTGTCTGGCCGCGCAACTGGTGGGCAGCGGCGGTGTCCGGGTGCTCGGACAGCAACGTGTCCAGCAGCGCCAGCGCCTGGCCGTGGCGTCCGAGCTGGTTCAGCGCCAGCGCACGCTGGAAGCGCCCCGCCGGGTGCGCAGGCTCCAGGGCGGCCAGGGCGTCCAGGGCCTGCAGTGCGTCTGCGGGCCGGCCCAGGCGCAGGCGCACCACGCCCAGGTTCAGCAGTGTGGACGGCCGGTCGGGCACGAGGGCGGCGGCGGCTTCGAGCCGGGTCTCGGCCTCGGCGTGCCGGCCGCCCTCGGTCAGGGCCACGGCGTCGAGGAACAGGGTCTTGGCCTGCGCGAAGGCTTCAGCGGTCGGTTCGGTCATGCGGCCGCAGCATAGCGGCTGGGCACCGGCCGGCGCTGGGCCGCCAGGCCGTCGCTGCGCAGGTCCGGCATGGATGGGGGAGCGGTGGACACGGCGTGCAGCCTGCCGCACCGGCGCCCGCTGCGTTCAATTGCCGCGCACCAGTGCCAGCACCTTGGTGGCGTCCAGCGTGCGGGCCTGCTCGCGCATCTGCGGCAGGTATTGCTGGTGCAGGCCCTGGGCCTGCTGCGTCAGGCTGGCGTAGCTGTCCTTGAGCAGCTGGGTGGACAGCACCCGGCCGCCCGCGTAGTAGCGCTTGGCCACATGGCCCAGCGCGTAGGTGGTGGCGAAGCTCATGCCTGAACTGACGGCTTGCCTGCCGACGCCGCCCACCAGCCCGCCGCCCAACCTGCCGAGAAGGCCGCCGAGGAGCTTGCGGCCGGCCTGCTCCAGGTACTGCGAGGTCAGGCCCACGCCCACGGTGGCGAGGAAGTCCTTGATGTGGCCGCTGTCGAGCTGGTAGCCATGCGCCTTGCCGATGTTGAACACCAGGCGCATCTGCAGCGGAATGATGGCCATGGTCGACAGGCTCTCGGGCAGCAGCTCCAGTGCGCCGTTCAGGAGGGCGGCGTTCAGGATGGTCTTGTCGAGCGCGGCCTCGTCCGGGCCGGGCCTGCCCGGCGCTGCGGCCGGCGTGGCATCGGCGGCGGACAGCGGCGCGGTGGCCACGGCGTCGGCCTGCTGCAGGAAGCCCTCAGCCGCGCCAGGCGCCAGCGCGAGCGCGGCCTTGGCCTGATCGAGAAAGCGCAGCTCGGCCGGAGAGTGCACGCCATCGGCATCGCACACGCAGACCGCCATCTCGTAGGCGAGCTGCCGCGCGTTAGGGACAGGCAGGGCGGCGGCGATGTCGGCCAGCTGCGTGCGTTTCATTAGCACGTCCTGCACC
>CAJYRH010000117.1 GCA_913776795.1 uncultured Pseudorhodoferax sp.
CCTGGCCGCGCTGCGCGCCGATTTCGACCTGAAGGCCGCGCCGGACAAGGACGGCCTGCAGTGGGTCGATGCCACGCCCAAGTCGAGGGACGGCCAGTTGTCCTCTGTGCGCGTGGGCCTCAGGCCCGGCGACCAGGGGCCGGAGCTGGCCGCGCTCGAGATCGCCGACAGTTTCGGCCAGCGCTCGGTGCTGCGTTTCAGCCAGGTCGAGGTCAACCCTGCACTGCCAGCGGCCACCTTCCAGTTCAGGCCGCCGGCCGGTGCCGACGTGCTGCGCCAATAGACCGATGCAGCGGCGACTGGCCCTGCCGCTGCTGCTGACCACTGTGTTGGCGGCTTGCAGCACCGCACCGCCGCGCTTGCGCGAGCCTGCCGAAAGCCGGCTCACACCCGACGCGGCCAGCGACGTGGCCGTCCACGCGCTCGGCCTGGTCGGCACGCCCTACCGCTACGGTGGCAACACGCCGGATGGCGGCTTCGACTGCAGCGGACTGATCGGTTACGTCTACCGCCACGGCATGACGCCCGTGCTGGCACCGCGCACGGTGGCGCAGCTGGCCGGCTGGGGGGCGGAGGTGGACCGCGGCATGCTGCGCACGGGCGATCTCGTGGTGTTCGGCGCACGTGGCACGCACGCCGGCATCTACGTGGGCGATGGGCGCTTCGTGCACGCACCATCCACGGGTGGCACCGTGCGGCTGGACCGGCTGGACGGACCGCACTGGGCGCGCCAGGCCGTGGTGTTCCGCCGGCCCTAGCCGGGCTGGGCGGTCGCGGTCGCGCGCAGCTGGGGCTGGCGCGCAAGCACCTCCTCGCGCGGACCCGCGTCGCGCACGCGGCCGGCCACCATGACGACCAACTGGTCGAAGTGCGAGAGCAGGGCCATGCGGTGGATCGACGCGACCACGCAGGCCTGCGGGAAGGCGGCGGCGATGCGGTCCAGCACGCGCGCCTCGGTCGTCGGGTCGAGCGCGCTGGTCGGCTCGTCCAGCAGCAGCAGCGAGCTGCCGCGCGCGGCCAGCACGCCGCGCGCCAGGCACAGGCGCTGGCGCTGGCCGCCCGAGAGATTGGCACCGCGTTCCACCAGCGGCGTGTCCAGGTCGCCGTGCAGGCCGGCCAGCACCTCGTCGAACGCGCTGGTGTGGATGGCGGCGAGCAGGTCGGCATCGTCCCGTGGCAGTCCGAAGGCGAGGTTCTCGCGCACGCTGGCCTCGAACACCTCGGTTTCCTGCGGGATGAGCGTGGCGATGTTGCGCAGCCGCGCCCAGTCCTGCGCCCGGCCGTCCAGCAGCAGTTGGCCGGATGTGGGCGGATACAGGCCGGCCAGCACGCGCAGCAGCGTGCTCTTGCCGCCTCCGCTGGCACCGACCAGCGCCACGCGCTGGCCACGCACGAGCTGCAGGTCGACCTCGCGCAAGCCACCGCCGCGCGCGCTGTCGGCATAGGCCCAGTGCAGGCCGCTGAGCGCCAGCCGCTGCCAGGGTGCGCCGGCGTGCAGCGCTTCCGTGGACTCGTCGGCGCGCTGCGGGGCGACCAGCAGCGGCTCTGCGCTGCGGTAGTCGGTGTGCATGCGCGCGAAGCTCTGGAAATTGCCGGCCATGGAGCCGATCACCACGGCGGTCTGCTGCGCGTACTGGTAGACCATGAACACGCCGCCCAGCAGCACGGCCTCGCCCGGCGTGCGCGTCTGCCAGACGTAGAGCACGACCAGGCCCCAGGTCAGGCCCAGACCCAGGATGTCGACGGCGAACCACTTGCCTTCGCCCACGATGGTGGCGCGCCTGAGCGGCGCGGACACCGCGCGCATGCGCAGCCGCATCAGCGCACGCGAGGCCGCGGCCAGACGCAGGCCGATCACGGTGGCGGTGTTGCCGATGAAGTCCACGAGTGCGGCGACATAGCGCCGGTCGGCGTCGTTCTCCAGCCTGGCCAGCAGCATCATCGCGCGGTCGAAGCGCAGCACCACCACGGTGATCAGCAGGTAGCCGCCCAGCGCCAGCGCGCCGCTGCTGCGCGACAGCAAGGTCAGCGCGATCAGCGGCCCGAAGAAGTTGACGATGTTCTGCAGGTAGACGAACTGGTTCTGCGCGAAATCGGCCAACGCGCGGCTGGCCTGGTGCACGCGGTGCTGCAGCTCGCCCGAATGCTGTGTGCCGTGCCACGCCAGCGGCGCGCCGGCAATGCGCGCGTAGAGCCGGTCGCCGAGCTGCTCGCGCACGTGCACGGCCACATTGCGTTCGAGCACGCGGCCTGGCCCGTGCAGCAGCCAGGACACCAGATACACAGCCATCAGAGCGCCGATCCACAGTGCCGAGGTCTGCATCTGCGTGCGCTGCAGCGCGTTGATGGCCTGGGCCGCCAGCCAGGGCATGGCCAGGCGGATCAGCTGCGCGCCGCCCAGCAGCGCAAGTGCGCCCACCAACTGGCCGCGCGCACCTTCTGCATGGCGCCAGAGCGCGCCGTAGAGTTCACGTGCGGCGTGGGCGGGAGAGGCGTGCGGGAGGGGCTGTGGGGGAGAAGAAGTGGGCATGCGCTGCGGCCTGTGCGGTCGGTGGCGCGCGCCAGGAAGGCCGCGCCGGCAGGCCCATGGTACGTCCGGCTGCGGTGCGCGCTCCGCCCACAACCATCCACAGCCGGGTCTGCGTGACCAAGGCGCAGAGCCTGCCGTCCGCGTCGCGGATGCTGGTCTGCCAGCCCATTGCGGTGCGGTCGCGGTGCAGTGCCAAGCTCTCGCCCGTCGCCACGCTGCCCTCTTTGGCGCCGGCCATGGACCTGGGCTCGAGTCGGTGGTCGTGGTGCGCTGGCTGGTGCGGGTTGGGCGAAGGCCATGGTCGCGCCGCCGTGCAGACGTCGGACATGTGCAGGTCTCCCGGGTCTGCCTGGGTACGACGGGTCAGTGGCTGGCGGCATGGCGCGCGTGCAGCTTCTGCATGCCGCCGAGCCAGCGCTCGTAGTCCTGGCCCTTGGCACGCAAGTACTGCAGCACCTCGGGATGCGGCAGCACGAGGAAGCGGCCGTCCTGCATGGCCTGCACCACATCGCCGGCCACCTGCTCTGGCGGCAGCACGCCATCGTGCGAGGCCGAGCTGCCGCCGCCCGAACTGGCGACCATCGCAGTCTGCACCGACTGCGGGCACAGGCAGGCCACGCCCAGCCCGCGCCGGCCGTAGGCGATGCGCAGCCACTCGGCAAAGGCAACGGCCGCGTGCTTGGTCACGGCGTAGGGCGCGGTCTCGACGATGCTGAGCAGCCCCGCGGCCGAGGCGGTGACGAGGAAGAAGCCTTCGCCGCGCTCGACCATCTCGGGCACCACGGCGCGCGCGGCCCAGACATGGGCCATGCCGTGCACCTGCCACATCGCGTTCCACAGCGCGTCGTCGAGCTCGATGCCGCCGGGCTGGCCCAGGATGCCCGCATTCGACAGGTAGGCGTCGACCTGGCCGAAGCGCTCGCGCGTGGCCGCGACCAGGGCCTGGATCTCGGCCTCCTGGCGCACGTCGCAGCGCAGCGCTAGGCCCACGCCCGCCGGCAGGCCCTCGGCGACCTGCTGTGCCGCTTCCTGCTGGACATCGGCCACGACCACGCCGCGCGCGCCCTCGGCGGCGTAGCGCTGCGCCAGGCTGCGGCCGATGCCGCTGGCCCCGCCCGTGACGATGACGACCTTGTTCCGGATGTCCATGACCTGACCTCTTGGGGATGCGCCGGCGCGCGGGAGCGCCAGTGTGTCAGCTCGGTGCCGCGCCCTGTGTCGCGGTGTAGACGGCGTAGACCGACTGGCTCGCGATCATGAACAGCCGGTTGCGCTTGGGCCCGCCGAAGGTCAGGTTGCCGCAGACCTCGGGCAGGCGGATGCGGCCGATCAGCTTGCCCTCGGGGTTCCAGACCGTGACGCCGTTGTAGCCCACGGCGCGGCCGGCGTTGCTGGCTGCCCAGATGTTGCCGAACACGTCCGCGCGGATGCCGTCCGGCCCGCATTTGATGCCGTCCACCATGCAGTCCGTGAACACGCGCTGGTTCGACAGCTTGTTGTCCGTGCCCACGTCCAGCACATGGATGTCGCCTTTGCCCGCGGGGCCTGTGCTGGACACGTAGAGCTTCTTGAAGTCGGGCGAGAAGCACAGGCCGTTGGGATTGGGCACCTGGTCGTCGGCGATCGCCACGTCGAGCCTGCCGCTCGGATCCCAGCGGTAGACCTGGGTCGGCAATTCCTGGCGCGCATCGCCGATGCCGGCTGGCTGGCCGATGCGGTTGTTGAGGCGGCCCGTGCGGTTGCTCTTGCCGCCGGCCGGGTCCGGCGTGCCTTCGTAGAGTTGCGCGCCGTAGGGCGGGTCGGTGAACCAGATGCTGCCATCGGTGTGCGGCACGGCGTCGTTGGGCGAGTTCAGGCGCTTGCCGTTCCACCGGTCAGCGAGGACCGTGATGGACCCGTCAAGCTCGTAGCGCACCACGCGGCGCGTCAGGTGCTCGCAGCTGATCTGGCGGCCCTGGTAATCGAAGCAGTTGCCGTTGCTGTTGTTCGAGGGGCTGCGGAACACCGAGACATGGCCGTCGTCCTCGATCCAGCGGTGCTGCCGGTCGGCCGGGATGTCGCTCCACAGCAGGAACCTGCCAACCGCGTTCCAGGCCGGGCCCTCGGCCCAGCCGGCGCCGGTCCACAGGCGCTGGATGGCTGCATTGGGTTGCGCCAGGTCGTTGAAGGACGGATCGACCGCGATCACGTCCGGGTCCCAGAAGTAGGTGGTCGGCGGTGCACCCGAACCGAAGTCGCGCGGCGGCTGCGTGATGGTGCTGGGCGGCCCCAGCGGTTGCTTGCCCTGGGCCCAGGCACTGGCGCCGGCCAGTGCCGCGGCGCCTGCGCCGGCCCGGGCCAGAAACCGCCTTCTGTCCGGCGTGGGCGCCGTGCTGTCGCGCGGGCTCTGCTTGTCCGCTGTCGCCATGGTCGTCTCCTCTGTATTGGCGGTTCGCATCCGAAAAGCGCAGCCACGATACGGTTGTCGGCCGCGTCGCACAAGGCGGCAGGTGCTGGCGTTACATCTGGTTGGACACTTCCTTGGTGTGAAGTCGCGGCGCCGGCACCGGACAATGGAGCGATGGCTTCCGTCTCCCGTCCTTCCAGCACCCCGCACCAGCCCCTGCCCGAGCGGCTGCGCCCCAAGACCCTGGGCGAGGTCGTCGGCCAGCAGCAGTTGCTGGGCGAGGGCATGCCGCTGCGCATCGCCTTCGAATCGGGCCGCCCGCATTCCTGCATCCTGTGGGGCCCGCCCGGCACCGGCAAGACCACCATCGCGCGGCTGATGGCCGATGCCTTCGATGCGCAGTTCATCGCGATCAGCGCGGTGCTCGGCGGCGTCAAGGACATCCGCGAGGCGGTGGAGCGCGCCACGCTGGCGCGCGACGGCCTGGAGCAACGCGGCACCATCGTCTTCGTGGACGAGGTGCACCGCTTCAACAAGAGCC
>CAJYRH010000118.1 GCA_913776795.1 uncultured Pseudorhodoferax sp.
CTCCAGGCTCTGAATGCTGCCGTCCGGGCTCCGTTGCAGTTGCGGAGGTCCGGCAGCCCAGTGTGCGCCGCGAGCTACCCGTCAGCGCCCGATCCAGTGCATCTGCGTGCATTGCCTGGCAGGGCACCCTGCGCAGCCGCCCGGGTGTTGGCGCAGGTGGATGAGCAGAGCCGGGCCTGCAGGCGCCGAGGGCTTCATGCGGTGCGCCGCCGCCATTGCGCACGACGGCGCATCGCGATCAAGGCCACCGCGCCGCAGCCACCCAGGTTGAGCAGCGCGATCAGCAGGAACGGCAGGTCGCGTAGCACCAGCAGGCCATAGGCCGTGGCGGCGATGTTCGAGACCACCCAGGACCACCAGGTCAGCAACGACAGCGAGCGTGCGCCGTCCTCGCAGCGCCACACCGTCACGATCTGCGGCACATAGGTGAACACGCGCAAGGCGTTGGACAGCAGATAGGCCCAGCCGACCATGGCGAGCGGGCCTTCGGGCATGGCCAGCGACCACGACGTCATGGGCGAGGAACTGGCGGCACGGCCAGAGTGCGAGGCTGCATGGTGGTATGTCTCCGGCCGCCGCGCGGCGGCGCATGCGTGCACTCTAGGGGCCGGCCGCCATGGCGGGAATGCCGTCAGTGCGGCAGTGCCTCGCGTGTTTGCGCGAGGGGCAGCTCCAGCCGCCAGCAGCAGCCCCGGGCACGCGCCACGCGTCGCAGCCGCCCACCCAGGCGTGCTGCGCGGGCCTGCATGTTGGGCAGGCCATGGCCGCTGCCGGGGCTGTCCGGCAGGCCCACGCCGTCGTCGGCCACGTCCAGTTGCAGCAGGCCGTCGTGCCACGCCAGCGTGACCTCCACGGTGCGCGCCTGGGCATGCTTGAGCACATTGGTCAGCGCCTCCTGGGCAATGCGCAGCACCTGCAGGGTCGCGTGTGGCGGCAGCGCCAGGGCTGGTTCGGGCAACTGCTGCAGCCAATGCGGGACGAGGCCGGCCTCGCGCAGCCGCGCGTCCCAGCGGAAGCGGAAGTCGGCCCAGGCGGCTGCGAAGTCCCCGTCGTCCGAGCCCAGCGCGTCCAGCGCCACGCGCATCTCGTCGATGGCCGCGCGCAGCACCGCGCTCACCTGGGGCGGCTGCAGCGCGCCACGCTCGGCCCGCAGCAGCGAGGTGAACAGCTGCGCGCCCAGGCCGTCGTGCAGGTCCTGCATGATGCGCTGGCGCTCGTCGGTGGCGGCCTGTTCGCGCTGCAGCGTGGCGATGCGCGCGTAGCTCGCACCGATCTCCCGCTCGCGCGCGGCCACGCGCGCCTCCAGCGTGCGGTGCGACTCCTCCAGCGCCCGCAGGTTGCGCACGTAGCGCAGCGTGATGAGCCCACCCATGGTCAGCAGCAGCAGGTTGGCGCCGTAGTGCAGCAGGAAGAAGCGGTGTGCGCTCCACTGCGGCAGCCAGGCCGCGAACCAGGCCGACTGCGCGGCCACGAGGTGGTCGTGCACGCCGGAGAGCAGCGTGAGCGTGAAGACGAGCGCGATCAGCGCACGCTCGGCCGAGGGCCGGCGCCAGGCCGCACGCACGGCCACCAGAACGCCCAGAACGCCGATGGGGATCAGACCGAGCACCCACCAGCGCGTCACCCACCGCTCGGCACCGTTGCCCGCGCCGCCCAGCACGTAGACGAACGGACCGAGCATCCACCATCCCACCAGGCCGCACACCAGCCAACGCGGTTGCCAGCGGGCCAGGTGCAACGCGAACAGGACCAGCAGGATGATGAAGCCGCCATTGCTCGCGTGGTACATCAGCCGCCAGAGCGGCCAGGCCCAGGCCGGCAGCATGTCGAACACGAAGGTCGTGGTGCGCAAGGCCCAGACCACGCCGACCAGCCCGGCGATGGCGTAGAGCGTCTCGTGCGGCCGGCGCAGCCAGATGTACAGCGCGAACAGCCCGGCCATCAGCGAGACGACCACGGTGATGACAGGCACCGTGCGCACGAAAAACAGCCGCAGGTCGAACTGCTCCTGCAATTGGCGCTGCGGTCCCAGCACCAGCCGCGGCAACATGGCCGCGGCCGGCGCCTGCGATGCCGCCACGCGCAGCTGCAGCCGGTTGGGGCCTTGCACCAGCAGGCTGGGCGGCAGTGCCAGCAGGTGCGGGCGCTGCCAGCGCACGCGGGTCTCGGCCGTGGTTTCGGGCACGGCGCCGACCAGCCGGCCGTTGAGCCAGACGCTGCCGCCGCCGTAGAAGTACGGCAGGTACAGCATCCATCCGTCCTGCTGCAGGCGGTCCGCTGCGCCCGGTGGCAGCGCGAACACCAGCTGGTACCAGACGGCCGGCGCCTGCTGCGCATCCGGCAGCGCCACGGTCTGCCAGCGCGGATCGCGCGCGTCCGGCGGCTGGGTGGCATCGCTGCGCAGCAATTCGGCCTGCAGGGGCTCCAGCGTCTGGGCTTGCGCCACTCCGGCCAGCAGCCAGGCGGCCAGCAGCAGCGCGCTACAGAAGGCCCAGCTGCGAAGCTTCATAGACCGCTTCGCCGCGCGAGTGCACGGCGAGCTTGCGGTAGATCTTCTTCACATGCGCGACCACGGTGTGCGGAGAAATTTCCAGCAGCTCGCCGATGGTCTCGAAGGACAGACCCTTGGCCACCATGCGCAGCAGCTCGGTCTCGCGCGCCGTGAGCGGCGAGGGCTGCTCCAGTGGCATCGGGCGCGACGCCGTGCCGGGCGGTGCGCCAGTGCGCAGCCGCGACAGGATGCGCCGTGCAATGCTGGGGCTGATCGGTGCGCCGCCGCCGTGCAGTTCGTGCACCGCGGCCGCGATGCGTTCCGGCGCGGCGTCCTTGAGCAGGTAGCCGGCCGCGCCGGCCTCGATGGCGCCCACCACGTGCGCGTCGTCGCCGAACATGGTGACGACCAGCACGTCGCAGTCGGGGTGGCGCTGCTGGGCATGGGCAATGACCTCGATGCCGCTGATGTCGGGAAGGCCCAGGTCGACGAGCAGCACGTCGGGCCGTTGCTGGTCCAGCACGGCCTTCGCAGCCTGGCCATGGGACACGGCACCGAGCAGGGCGAGGCCGGGGTCGCTGAGCACGGCATCGGCGAAGCGCCGCATGAATTCGGGCTCGTCCTCGACGATCAGCACCTCAATGGCCATGCATTCCTCCCTGGGCCGGGCCATTCTGCCAGCGGCCCGTGCCGCCGCCATCGCGCGGACGCGGGATGGTGCAGGTGCTCGCGGCGCACCAGGGCGTCGTTGCGGCCCACGCCATGCCGGTGTCGCCCGCTCCGTGGCGATCGGGCGCCACCGCCTTCCGCACGGCGCCGGGAATGTGCGCGCGGCACGCCTCGGCCGTTCGCGCGCCGTTCCCGGATGGTCTATTGCCAGCCGAACACTTCGCCCACCGGGGCGGCCTCGGGCAGGATGTAGACCACGCTGCGGCCCCGTCCCATCAGCGGCTCCACCTGCGCGGTGTAGAAGGCCACGGGCACCACCACGCACCCCAGCGAGATCCTGTTGTCGGCCGACGTGACCGAACGCAGGCGTTCTGCGCGGCGCTCGTGGGCCGGGCCGGGGCGCAGCCGGTGGATGGCCAGCGCGGCACCGTAGTCGACCCAGACCACGGGCTCGCCCTGCAGGTTGCGCCCGGGCTGGGCCACGTAACGCCCAGCCGGCGTGGTGCGTTCGTGGAACGCGAGGGCAGACAGGTTGCGCTGGTTCAGGTCCGGCGCGCCGCGGTCGCCGGGCGCCGCACCCAGCAAGGCTGGCGTGGTGGCCCGCAGGCGCCCATCTGCATCGAACAGGTGCAGCGTTGCGGTCTTCTTGTCGACCAAGGCATACGGCAGGCCGGCGTTGTCGTTGGAATTGCGCACCCATTCGGCCACCTGCCCCGCGTCGTCGGAGAGCGGGGCAGCGGCAGACGCGGCTGCGGCGACGACGGTCCATGCCAGCCCGATGGCAAAGGTCACGGCGCGGTGCAGCAGGAGGGTTCGCATCGCGCCGCATGCTAGCGGCGTAGGTCTGCGCCCACAAGCGCCGGCGCGCTCGTCCTACAAACAGGTGCGATGGGTGGGCGCGCCTAGCCGATCAGCGGAGCGCCGCGTGGCGCTCCGCCGGGTCGTACAGTCCGGCAAAGACCTGCTCCAGCGCCAGCTGTTCCGGCAGCACGTAGACCACGCCACGGCTGTGCTGAAACACCGGCCACAGCACGTCCTCGAAGAACGCCACCGGCATGTTGATGCAGCCGAACGAAATGCGGTTGTCCTCCACGCTGGGAGAGGCCAGGCGCTCGAGCCGGCGCTCGCGTGGATCGGTGGCCCGCACGCGGTGCATGGAGACGGCGGCCTCGTAGTCCACCCAGACCACGTCCTCGGGCGTCGTGTTGCGGCCGGCCTGGGCCAGGAAGCGGCCGGCTGGCGTGGTGCGCTCTTCGGGCAGCACGGCGTGGATCGGCTTGCCGCCCACGCCCTCCACGGTGTGGTCGCCAGGCGCCGAGCCCAGCAGCACGGGGGTGGCGGCGAGCAGGGTGCCGTTGGGGCGGAACAGAAAGACCTTGGCGTTGCGCTTGTCCAGGACCACGAAGTGCAGGCCCTGGTGGTCGCCTGAATCGGTGGCCCAGTCGGCTACGCGGCGCACTGCGGTCGACGCTTCTTCACCTTGCAGATCGGCCAGGCGCGGTGGTCGCATTGCCGGTGTCGCAAAGCTGGGCGGCAAGGCCTGCGCAGACGCGGGTGCCCGCGGCAGCATGCCGGCGTGGTCGGGAGAATGGGCACCGCCTGCCGGCGGCAGCACGAGTGCCAGCACGGCGCTCCCCAGCAACAGGCCTTGCTTCAGGCCTGCGAGCGCGTCGGCGCGCTGTGGGGGGAGCCGGGCTGGCATGGTGCGGTGAGGCTGCAAGAGACGCAGCTCAGTTGCGGTCGGCTTGGGGCGGCAGGTCCGGCGTCGTGCCCATGTTCGGGGTGGCCTGGGTCTGCATCGGCGCTTGCATCGGGGTGGCGCCCGGGTTCTGCGTCGTCGAATTGTTCATGTTGCTGTTGTTGTTGGGCGTGCCGTCGACCGCGCCCATCTGGGCCTGTTGCGGGGTTTGCGACGTGCCGCCGCCTGCCTGCTGTGCGTAGGCCAGTCCGATGGCGCCTACCAGGGATGCTGCAGCGACGAGGGAAGTGACAGTGCGGGTGACTTGCATGGGTTGCTCCTGTTGCGGTGGATGGGACGGCCGGAAGATTTGCCGGCTGTGTTCAGCTTAGGGAGCCGCCGTGCGGTCAGCGTAGGCATTGCGCGACGCCGTGCGTAGGACAGCGCGGCCCGCGCCCGCCCGCAGCGGCGCTGCTGGCGTGAGGTCCTGCCTGTCGGACATCCCCGTCCCGCAACGGGCTTGGGCCGGGTGGCGGTGCTGCGCACAATGGGTGGCTTCACCGGAGTTGCCATGTCCTCTCATCCCTACGACCTGGCCGTGTGCATCGGCCGCTTCCAACCCTTTCACCTGGGCCACAGCGCCGTGGTGCAGCAGGCCCTGGGGCAGGCAGCCCGCTGCCTGGTGCTGCTGGGTTCAGCGCACCAGGCGCGCACGCCGGCCCAGCCCTGGACCTGGCAGGAGCGCGAAGAGATGCTGCGCCAGGCCCTGCCCGAGGACCTGCGCGAGCGTGTGGACGTGCAGCCGCTGCGCGACCACCACGACGAACAGCGCTGGGCCGACCGCGTACGCGCGCTGGTGGCAGCCAGCCTGCCCCAAGGTGGCCGGGTGCTGCTGGCGGGACATTTCAAGGACGCCAGCAGCGCCTGGATCCGCGACTTTCCACAGTGGAAGCTGTGGGCCGTGCCGAACTTCGGCGCCTACGACGCGCGCACCGTGCGCGATGCGCTGCTGGGCGCGGGCCCCGGGGGCGCCCAGGCCGCGCTGCTGCGCATGGCGCCGCTGCTGCACGCCAACACGCTGGAGTTCCTGCGCGACTGGCTGGACCGGGGCCACCTGCCGGCACTCGCTGCCGAGTGGCAGGCCCTGGCCCGCGGGCGCGCCGAGTGGGCGCGCTCGCCGTATCCACCGGTCTTCGTGACCGTGGACGCGGTGATCCGCTGCCAGGGCCGTGTGCTGCTGATCCGGCGCGGCCAGGCCCCGGGCCAGGGCCTGCTGGCCGTGCCAGGCGGCTTCCTGGAACAGCGCGACACGGTCTACCAGTCGGCCGTGCGCGAGCTGCAGGAGGAAACCGGCCTGGCCATGCTGGAGCCCGCACTGCGCCAGTGCCTGAAGGCCGTCGCGGTGTTCGACCGGCCCGACCGCAGCCAGCGCGGCCGCGTCATCACGCATGCGCACTATTTCGACCTGGGCGAGCGGGCCCTGCCCGCCGTACAGGCCGGCGACGACGCGCGCGACGCGCAATGGGTGCCCATCGCGGAACTCGCGGACCGCGAGGCAGAGTTCCACGACGACCACTTCCAGATGCTGGAGCACTTCCTCGGCCTGCAGCCCGGGAACTGATCTCAGTCAGCGCACGCCGTACTCGAGCCAGTCGGCCGGTACGGCGATGGACAGGTGCAGCGTGCGCATGCGCCGTTGCGCAGCGTCGCCTGCGGCTCCCGAGCGGGCATCCCGGGGCGCCCCGGCTGTGCTCACGCCGCCAGCTGCTGCGCCGCCTCCCAGGCCCGCGCGATCTCGGTGTCGGCGTCAAGGGAGGGCGCGGGCTGCGCGCGGGGCTGCAGCCGCGTCTCGATCAGCGACAGGTGCACGTGCATGGCCTTCATGGCGCGGCCTGCGTCGCCCTCAGCCAGCGCGCGCACGATGTCGTCGTGCTCCTCGCAGGCGCAGGAGGACGAGGCGGCCGGCTCGAAGAAGGCCACCAGCATGGCCGTGCGGCTGACCAGCTCCTGCAGTTCGCGCAGCACGAAGGGGCTGTCGGCGAAGCCGGCCAGCAGCAGGTGGAACTCGCCGCTGAGCTGGATCGAGCGGGGTCGGTCCTGGGCGTTCAGTGCCGCGTGCTCCAGTGCGCCGTGGGCCTGCAGCGCGTCCAGCTGGCTGGCGGACAGCCGGCCCGCCAGCCGGCCGACCAGCCCGCCCTCGACGATGCGGCGCGCCTCGTAGATCTCGCGCGCCTGCACCAGTGTGGGGTTGGAGACGAAGCAGCCGCGGTTGGGGATCAGCTCCAGCAGCCGCTCGTGGCCGAGCCGGTGCAGCACCTTGCGCACGCGCTCGCGTGAGACGCCGAAGATCTGCGCCAGCCGCGTCTCGATCAGCTGCGTGCCGGGCGCCAGCCGTCCGGCCAGCAGGGTCTGCGACAGCGTGTGGTGGATGGCCTGTTCGTGGGGGTGCATGCGGGCAATGTAGCGCAGGGTGCCGGCACCGCTGCAGGCGCACGGCCCGGCTGAAGCGCAGGCGCGGTGGTGCGCGGGTGCGTGGCGAACTGCGCAAGCGGCGGGGCCTTGCGCGCCGGACCGAGGGCTGCCGCCACGGCGACGGCGGGCAGGCCGGCAGGTGGTCGCCGGTGGGCAGGATCTGCAGGTCCGCGCGCACGGCCGATGGCGCGCGCACCGCCGCCCCCTGGCCCTCGCGCACGGCAGCCAGCAGCCCGACAGGTTGCCGCTGCTGGACGAAGCGCAGGCCTGCGTGGCCGCATGGGTCCTGCGCATGGATCGTGCAGCTGCACGGCATCGGCGCTGTCCTGCGCACCGCGCTGCCGCTCGCGGCCAGCGACGACAGGATCGACCGCGACCCGGGACGGGAACTGCTGGCGCATGCCGTGGCCCACCTGGCCTTGCGCCGGCGTGGATCAGCCCGTGGCGGCGATCCAGTGCCGCGCGATCTGCGCGCGCGTGGCGATCCAGGCGCCGGGCTGCGCGCGCACATGGGCCAGGATCAGCTCCAGCGCCTTCATGCGCGCGGGCCGGCCGATCAT
>CAJYRH010000119.1 GCA_913776795.1 uncultured Pseudorhodoferax sp.
ATTGCCGAGGTTGAAGGCACCGATGTTGACGGCCGATGCCAGGCCGGGCGCGCCGGTCGCTGCGCGCATCACACGCATCTGGATGGGCGGCACCACGGCGAACGCGCCGATGCCCCAGACCAGCACGCCGACGGCTGCGCCGATGTGCGTCTGCGCCAGCCAGGGAAAGGCCAGCATGCTGGCCGCGATCAGCAGCAGGAAGCCGACCAGCGTCTTGTCCACGGAGCGGTCGGCGAACCGGCCGCCCAGGCTGTTGCCGATGGTGAAGCCGACGCCGGCCAGCGCGAGCAGGCCCGTGATGAGGGCGGGCGAGGCCGCGTTGAAGGCCTTCAGCGCAGGCGAGATGTAGGTGTAGAGCGAGA
Organism: uncultured Pseudorhodoferax sp.; assembly: GCA_913776795.1. The sequence continues at coordinate 363 of CAJYRH010000119.1, forward strand.
ACATGGCGGCCGAGCTCAGCACCGTGGTCAGCATGGCCAGCAGCACCACGGGCCGCGTGAGCACCCGGAGTTCGGCCCGCACGTCGGTGCGCGCCCGCGCCGCCTGGTCGCGCGGCAGCGCCAGGCGCAGCGCGACCATGGCCAGCACGCCCAGCATGGCGATGGCCGCGAAGGACTGGCGCCAGCCCACGCTGTCGGACATCCAGGTGGCGGCCGGCACGCCGCCGATGTTGGCCAGCGTGAGCCCCATGAACATGGTGGCGACGGCGCTGGCCTGCCTGTTCGGCGGCACCAGGCTGGCGGCGACCACTGCGCCAATGCCGAAGAAGGCGCCGTGCGTGAGGCTGGTCACCACGCGCGCCACCATCAGGCTGGCATAGCCCGGCGCCAGCGCCGACAGCAGGTTGCCCAGCGTGAAGATGGCCATCAGCACCATCAGGGCCTTGCGCCGCGACCAGTGGCCCAGCAGCAGCGTCATGAAGGGCGCGCCCAGCGTCACGCCGATGGCATAGGCCGAGACCAGCAGGCCCGCGGACGGGATGGAGACGGCCACGCCTTCGGCGATGGACGACAGCATGCCCATGGGGCCGAATTCGGTCGTACCGATGCCAAAGGAGCCGATGGCCAGGGCCAGCAGCGGGCCGGTGGCGCTGCGGCCATCGTCGCTGGCGGCGGCTGGTGTGGAGGACGTGGTGGTGTGCATGGCGGGCAGGGTGGTGTGTCTAGGGTTAACCCGGAGTTGGCGATTGTGGCGGCCCAGACCTTTTCAATAAACTGCAGAATTTCGAAAATACTTTTGCTGTGGATGGGAAGATGAAGTTGACCCTGGAAGAAGTCACCGTGTTCCTGACCGTCGTGGACACGGGCTCGCTGACCGCCGCGGCCGAGCACCTGGGCCAGCCCGTCTCGACCACCAGCCGGCTGCTCGCGCGGCTGGAGGACAAGCTGCAGACCACCTTGCTGCGCCGGACCACGCGGCGGCTGGACCTGACCGACGAGGGTTGCAACTTCCAGCACGATGCCCGCCAGATCCTGGAGTCGGTGCGCGTGGCGGAAGAGCGGCTCATGGCGCGCCGCGGGCGCTTGTCCGGCCCGCTCCACATCGATGCGGCCTCGCCCTTCATGCTGCACGTGCTGGTGCCGCTGCTACCGGGCTACCGCGCGCTGCACCCGGGCGTGGACCTCGTGCTCAACAGCAACGAGGGCTTCGTCGACCTGCTGGAGCGTCGCGTGGACCTGGCCATCCGCATCGGCGAGCTCAAGGACTCCACGCTGCACAGCCGCCTGCTCGGCCATGCGCGCAGCCGGCTCGTGGCCGGGCCCGGCTACCTGGCACGCCGCGGCACACCGGCCGATGCCGAGGCGCTGCGCGCGCACGAGCTGCTGGGCTTCAGCCAGCCCGAGGCCCTGAACCTGTGGCCCGTGCAGCATGCCGATGGCAGCCCGGCGCGCGTGGTGCCCACGCTGCTGTCGTCCAGCGGCGAGACGCTGCGCCAGATGGCGATCGCGGACATGGGCATCGCCTACCTCAGCGACTTCATGATTGCGCGCGACATGGCGCAGGGCCGGCTGGTGGAGGTGCTGCCGCAGGCCACGCTGCACAGGCCACGGCCCGTGCATGCCGTCTACCACCAGCAATCGGCCGTGTCGGTGCGCATCGCCTCGATGGTGGGCTACCTGGCCGAGGCCATGCGGGCGCCGGAAGCCCGGTGGGCGGCCTACGTGCCTGCGTCCGCGGACAAGCCAGCCGTCTAAGATCGCCGGCCCCATGGAGGCCCCCACGTTGAGACCCATCCTCGAAGCCATCCGCCGCTGGCTGGTGCAACTGCCGGCCTATGGCCTGAACGGCATCGGCGCGGCCCTGGGCGTGCTGCTCGTGCAGCTCCTGGCCGGTGGGCTGGGCGGCCTGCCGGCCTCGCTGCTGGCGTCGGGCGGCGCCATCTACGCCAGCCTGGCCGACACGCCCAACCCGCCGCACCGCACCTGGCGGCGCGTGGCCATGGCGGCGGCCGTCGGCCTCGTCTCCAGCGTGCTGGTGACGGCCTTGCGGGGCCACGCCGTGGTGCTGGGCGCGCTGGTCGCGGTGCTGGCCTTCGGCGCCAGCATGCTGCTGGCCTGGGGGCCGCGCGCCGGGCCGATCTCCTTCGTGCCGGTGCTGGCCATCGTGTTCACCATGGCCGCGCCGGCGCCTGGCTCCTGGCAGGTCCAGGTGGTACATGCGCTGTGGACGGCCTTCGGCGGGCTGGTCTACCTCGGCTGGGCGTTCGTGGCCTCGCGCTGGCTGCAGCCGCGCTACCGTGCCCTGGCGCTCGCGGCCGTTGTCGAGGGCACGGCAGCACTGCTGCGCTCGCGCGCTGCCATGCTTTCGGCCGGCCCGCGCGAGATTGCCGGCGCGCTGCCACTGCAGGAATGGATGCAGCGGCAGGTGGGTCTGGACGAGCGGCTGCAGCCCGCGCGCGACCTGCTGTTCTCGGCCACCGAGGCACCCGGCGCGCAGCGGCAGATCGCGATCCTGCTGCACGCCATCGCGTTGCGCGACACGCTGCTGGGCAGCGAGCTCGACCTGGACCTGCTCGGCGACGATGCCGCGGCCGAGCGTCTGCGTCTGGCGCTGGCCGCGCGCATCGCGGCCACGGCCGACACCCTGGGCTGGCTGGCCCAGGCCGTGCAGTGGGACCGGCCCATGGCCGCCGCGCCTGTGGGCGACCAGGGCCTGCCGGCGGCACTGGCCACCTTGGCCGACGATCCACGCCGCAGCGCGCTGGCCGCTGCCCTGGGCGAACGTGCGCAGCACATCGCCGACGACCTGGAGCGCATGCTGCAGACCTGGCGCGGCCAGGTCCAGCCCGTACCGCTGAGCATGGCCGAACTGCAGTTCTTCGTCTCCCCGGAGGGCTGGCCGCTGGCCGCACTGGCCCCGCACCGGCGCCTGTCCTCGCCCATCCTGCGCCATGCGCTGCGCAGTGCGGTGGCGCTGGGCACGGCCTACTT
>CAJYRH010000120.1 GCA_913776795.1 uncultured Pseudorhodoferax sp.
AATCCACCATCGTGGATGCCACGCGCGGCGTGCCCGTGCTGCTGCGTCCTGGCGGCATCGGCCGCGCGCAGATCGAGGCCGTCTGCGGCCAGCCCGTGCGCGGCAAGGACGAGCTGGCAGCCGACCCACGTGCCTCGGGCACGCTGGCCGCGCATTACGCGCCCCAGGCCAGCGTGCGCCTGATGGATGCGCCCGCCTTGCAGGCGGCCCTGCAGGTGCTTGGCACCGAGCTGGACGCGGGCGTGGACTCTACGCCCACCGTGGCCGTCTATGCGCGGACGGAACTGCGCAGTCCCTCGCGCCGCGTGCTCGTGCGGCGCATGCCGGCCGACGCGGCCGAGGCGGCGCGCGAACTCTTCTCCGTGCTGCGCGAGCTCGACGCGGCGGGCGTGCGCCTGATCTGGGTGGAAACGCCCCCGCCCGATGACACGTGGGCGGGCATACGTGACCGTTTGCAACGCGCGGCCGCTGCATGAGCATCACCTGGCCCGCGCCTTACACTTCCCGCAACTTTTTCTGGAGAGACCGATGAGTCGAATTTCCTGGCGGCGCGCCATGGCCGCCGTGGTCCTGGGTGCCTCGACCGTGTTGCTGGCGGCCTGCGGGTCGAGCAGCACCGAGTCGCAACTGAACCCGGCGCGCATGATCTCGTTCGGCGATGCATTCTCGGACGTGGGGCAGGCAGGGGGCGCCAAGTACACGGTCAACGACACGGCGACCAACCACTGGCTGCAGCAGGTGGCCTTGCGCTACGGCAAGACCATCACCGCCTCGTCCAGCGGTGGAACGGGCTATGCGCGCCTTGGCGCCCGCGTGGCCGGCAAGCCGAGCGTGACGGGTGACGCAACGACCCTGACGACCACCGAACAGATCGACGCGTTCCTCGCTGCGGGAGGAACCTTCACCGCGGACGATCTGATCTTCATCGACGGTGGCATGTCCGATGCACTGTTCGAATCCAAGGCGTTCCTGGCTGGCACCCAGACCGCAGACCAGGCGATCGCCAACGCACGCCTGGCCGGAAAGGCCCTCGCGGCATTGGCCAGGCGCGTGGTGGCCGCCGGCGCGCAGCACGTCGTGGTGGTCGGCGCGATCCAGCTCGGCAGCACGCCATGGGGTGTTGCGACCGGACAGTCTGGCACCGTCACCGAGATCAGCCGCAACCTCAACGACGGGTTCCTGATCGACTCCGTGGACCTGGGGCTTGGCAAGAACGTGTTGTATCTGGACGCGCCCTTTTACTTCCGCTCGGCCGTGGACGACCCGCGGCAGTTCGCCGTCAGCAACACGCGTGATGTGGTGTGCACCTCCGTCGATGCGGGCGTGGGCATCGGCATCGGGGCGGGCGAAGTCAACTCGGCCCTGTGCACGCCCGGCACCGTTCTTGCCGGCGCCACATACGACAGCTACATGTTCGCCGACAAGCTGTACACGACGCCCATCCTGCAGCGCCAGTTCGGCGACTACGCCTACGGAAGGATCACCAACCGCTGGTGACCCACGGCCTGCAACGACAAAGAGCCCCGCGGGGCTCTTTGTGTTTTGGGGGAGGGAAACTCAGAGCCAGTTTCTGGCCTTGAGCGCCTGCACCGTCATGTCGCGCAACAGGCTGTGGCCGTAGGGCGTCGGGTGCACGGTGTCGGCGAACAGGTAGCGTGAGGAACCCGTGCGCGTGGTCGCCGTGGTGCAGGTCAGCGATGGCGCCAGGAAACCTTCCGGCGCGTTCGGGAAGGTGTTGGTGCACGCCGGCGTGGCCACATCGGTCAGGCCGAAACGCGCTGGGTCGGTGACATGGGCCGTGTTCTCCGTGTACAAGTCCACCTGCAGCACGTTGGCTTCGGTGCCTGCCAGGCCGGCGGCCAGTTGTGCGTTGAAAGCCAGGGTCAGCTGGTCGACGAGCTGCTTCGAACCAGGCGCCTGTGCCTCGGCGCCGAGGGAAGCCGGTGTGTTGCTGATGTTGGGCAGGTTCAGCACCACGACGCGCTTGGCGCCCCTGGCCAGCAGTTCGGCCTTGATGAGCCCTGCCAACTGGGCGCCCGCAGTCGCGACATTGGGGCCGGCCGCCGTGGGCAGCTGCGTTCCGTCGGCCACGCGGTCGATGTTGAAGAACACGTCGTTGGCGCCGGCCAGCACCGTGATCAACTCCTTGCCGGTGAAGCTCCCGCCGTGCGCTGCCAGGTGGTTGGCGATCTGGGTCGCCACCGGCACCGTGAGCTGGCCCAGCTGGCCGGTGAACCGGACCTCGGGGACCGTCGAGTTCAGCAGCGCCTTGTTCCAAGGGCCGACGGGATCGACCACACGCGAGCCCCCCTGGCCGTAGGCCGTGCACTCGGCATGGGGCGTGACGGGCGCGGCCAGGGCTGCGAAGGCGCCGATGGATTCCAGGCCAGTCAAAGCTGCACAGGGCGCGGGCAGGCCGAGTCGGGCAGCGAGTTGCTCCACCCACACACCGTCGGCTGCGCCGTTGACGGTGTACTTGCCCCCCTTGCCGTCGCTGGCGGCCAGGATGCCGGGTGTGCGGTAACTCCCCACATCCGACAGGCTGTCCCCGAACGAGACCAGGCTCTCATAAGGCCGGTCGTCGTCACCGCCGCCACAGGCGGCCAGTGCGAGGGCGGCCACCATGGCCAGGCAGGTTTTCTTCAGTTGCATGCGATTCCTTCATCGGATTGAACTTGGGCGGGCCTGGTCTTGCAAACGAATCCGTTCACAAAATTTACAGACAGACACGCACGTGCGGGCGATTCTTGAACGAAATCGCGCTCAGGTCACCCAAAGAAGGTGTGCAAATTCCCATGTCATCGGGCGTTTGCATGCAGCACGCCTCAGCGTTGGTCGTCCGCCGCCCATTCAAGAATGGCATCCAGGGCCGGCCGTGCCGCCGGCGCATTGGTGTGGTTGACGATCGCAACGACCACATAGCGCTGGCCGCTGCGGCCGCGCACGTAGCCTGCGACCGAGGCCACGTCGCGCAGTGAACCGGTCTTGAGCCAGGCGTTGCCCACCACGTCGGTCAGTCCGCGCTCGCGCATGCGCTCGGTCGTGCCGTCGACGCCGGCCAGCGACAAGGAGTGCAGATAGGTCGTGGCGTCAGCGTGGCGGCTGGCGCGCACCAGCATGCGCGCCAGCGCGACGGCGCTGATGCGTTCCTCGCGGCTCAGGCCGGCGCCGTTCTCCAGCACCGGGGCCGGCGTGGCGTTGCCGACGAAGCGGCGCCACCAGGCCGCGATGGCGTCGCGGCCGGCCTCCATGCGGCCTGGCAGTTGCCGTTGCGCCGCGAGGGTCAGCACCAGCTGCTGGGCCATCACGTTGTTGCTGCGCTTGTTGACATCGGCGATCACCTCGGCCAGCGGCAGCGAGGGTGCCTCGAGCAGCAGCCGTGCCTGGACGGGCCGGCGCCCCTGCCGCGCACCGCCGTCAAGCTGGCCACCCGCCGCGCGGAACAAGGCCAGCAGCGCGCGCTGCGCGTAGCTGCCCGGCTCCACATAGGCCACAGGCCACTCGCGCTCGCCGCAGCGGGCGGGGTAGCTGCCGAGAAGGCGCACGGCATTCGGGTCGGAAAAGTCGGCCTGGAGTGCACCGCGCCAGTCGCCGCAGGCCTGGTTGCGGACCAGCGGCACGCTGTCCGGCAGCAGCACGCCGGACAGCGGCGGCTCGCCCGTGACGAGCGCAGTGCCGTCGGCCTGGGGTGTGAAGCGCAGGATCAGCGCCTTGAAGTTGACCAGCAGACCGTCGGGCGCGACGTTGTAGGGGCGCAGCGGCTCGTTGTCGAACGCAGCAGGGTCGTGTGCGGGCACGTCGAAGATGCTGTTGTCCAGCACCATGTCGCCGCGCACCTGGCGTACGCCGGCCGCCTGCAGCGCGCGGAAGGCGCTGTCCACCCGTTCGAGCACGAGCTTGGGGTCGCCGCCGCCTTCGATGTAGAGATTGCCGTGCAGCACGCCGTCGGCGACCGGGCCGTCGGCATAGAAGCGCGTCTTCCAGGTGAAGCCGGGGCCGAGCTGGTCGAGCGCGGCCAGCGTGGTCACCATCTTCATGACCGAGGCCGGGTTCATGGCCGCGTCCACCCGGTGCGCCAGCCGCGGCGCGCCTTCGTCCAGCGGCTGCACGAGGAAGGCAGTGGCGTCGCGCGGCACCTTGGCCTGGGCCAGAGCGGTCGCGACGGCCGGCGGCAGCGGGCGCTCGGCACTGGGCGGCGCGGCGCCGCTCGAAAGGCTCAACAGGCAGCCCGCCAGCAGCGGGACCAGCCGGGACAGGGGCGACCACATGGCGGGCGAGTCTACCGGCGGCGCATCGGATAATCCTGACCATGCACCCCGTTTCCCCCAGTCTGCGCCTGCTGGCGTTCGACACCAGCACCGAAAGCCTGTCGGTGGCGGTTTGCGATGGTGCGCGCGTCTTCGCGTGCAGCGGCCCCGGCGGTGCGCAGGCGTCCACCACCCTGCTGCCCATGGTGCTGGACCTGCTGCGCGAGGCGGGCCTGGCGCTGGCGCAACTCGACGCCATCGCCTTTGGCTGCGGGCCGGGCTCGTTCACGGGCCTGCGCACGGCGTGTTCGGTGGCCCAGGGGCTGGCGTACGGCACGCGGGCCCACAAACCGGAGGGTGTGCCGCTGCTGCCAGTCGACACCTTGCTGGCCGTGGCCGAAGAAGCGCGGCACGCGGCCGGGGCCACCAAGGTCGTGGCCGCGCTGGATGCGCGCATGAACGAGGTCTACGCAGGCCGTTACCGCGTCGAGCAGGGCCTGTGGCTGCAGGACGGCGACTTCGACCTGCTGGCGCCCGAAGCGCTGACCGTGCCCGGCGGCTGGACGCTCGCTGGTAATGCGGCTGCGGCATACGGCGAGCGGCTGGCTGGTGCACCGGGCGTGGCCGTGCTGCCGCTGGCCACCGCCATGCTGCGTCTGGCCCCGCAGCTGCTGGCTGCGGGCCTTGCCGTGGCCGCCGAGCAGGCGCTGCCCCGCTATGTGCGCAACAAGGTGGCCAAGACCACGGCCGAGCGGATGGCGGAAAAGGCCGCCGCAGCATGAGCGCGCTGCCGGAACTGACGGGCGAGGCCCGTTTCGAGCCCATGACCGAGGTCTGGCTGACGCCCGTCGTCGCCATCGAGCAGCAGGCCTACACCCATCCCTGGACGCACCGCAACTTCCAGGATGCGCTGGCCTCGGGCTACCAGGCGCAGGTGCTGCTGGGTGATGCCGAGGTGCTGGGATACTTCATCGCGATGAAGGGCGTGGACGAGGTGCACCTGCTCAACATCACCGTGGCACCTGCGCACCAGCGCCGCGGCTGGGCGCGCGTGATGCTCGACGCGCTGGCGCTCTGGTCGCGTGGCCAGCGCGCCCAATGGCTGTGGCTGGAGGTGCGTGTGAGCAACCTGCGTGCGTTCCAGATCTATGCGGCCTACGGCTTTCGGCGCGTGGGCGTGCGCAAGGGCTACTACCCCGAGTCGGCTTTCAAGCGCGAGGACGCCATCGTCATGAGCCTGCAACTGTGAGCGCACCCCTCTGATGGCCCTGGATCTCGATGCGCGCCAGCGCGCGATGCTCGAAGAGATGCACGTGCGCGTCTGGTGGCCACAGGCGCAGGCCACGGCCCCTGCGCAGCTGCTGGCGTCGCCAGCCCAATCCGCCGGTGCGCCAGCCGCTGCACCGGCCCCCGCGCCCCTCGGTGCGCTTGCAGCCGCGCCGATCTCGCAGCCGCCCGTTGCCCGGCCAGTGCCTGCCGTCGTGCCGCCAGCCGGCGTGGCCGCGGCGCCCCGTCCCGCAGTGGCTCCGGCCGACGCCGGCCGCGCCGCCGCCATCGCCGCGCTGGATTGGACCGCGTTGCAGCGGACCGTGGCCGGCTGCGACGCCTGCAATCTTTGCGGCACGCGCAAGAACACCGTGTTCGGCGTGGGCCCCGCGGCGCCCACGGCCGAATCACCGCCACGCGGGGACTGGCTCATCGTGGGCGAAGCGCCCGGCGAGCAGGAAGACCTGCGCGGCGAGCCCTTCGTCGGCCAGGCTGGCAAGCTGCTGGACAACATGCTGCGCGCCGTCGGCGCCAGCCGGCATGGCGATGCCAAGGGCGCGCAGGCCGCCTTCATCGTCAACGTGCTCAAGTGCCGCCCGCCTGGCAACCGCAACCCCGCGCTCGACGAGATCGCGCAGTGCGAGCCCTTCCTCAAGCGGCAGATCGCCTTGCTGCAGCCCAGGATCATCCTGGCCGTCGGCCGCTTCGCGGCGCAGGCGGTGCTCGCCGGCAGCGTGCCGGACGTGCAGACCCTGCCGCTGGGCCGTCTGCGCGGCAAGGTCTACCGTTACGAAGGCGTGCCCGTGGTGGTGAGCTACCACCCGGCCTATCTGCTGCGCAGCCTGCCCGAAAAAGCCAAGGCCTGGGCCGACCTGTGCCTGGCCATGGAGACGGTCACGGCCCCTTGAGCGGGCTGCGTGCGGGCCACAGCACGGAGGCGATCGCCAGCACCATGAGGCCCATGGCCGCCCAGTCCTGCCAGTGAAGCGCTTCGCCCAGCCACCAGGCGCCGCTGAACACCCCGAGGATGGGGATCATCATCACGCCCAGCGTGGAAGCCACCGGCGGCAGGTCGCGCGCCAGCGAGAACCAGACCACCTGCGCCAGCGCGAAGATCAGCACGCCGTTGTAGAGGACGGCGCCCCAGACGGCCGGTGTCGGCTCCATCCAGCGCCCGCGCTCGAACAGGAGGGACAGCACGCTCATGATGCAGGCGCTCATGGCCGTCATCCAGAACACGATGGCCGGCGTGGAGACCGGGATGGTGTGGCGCCGCATCTTCTGCGTACCGATGGCCCAGGTGGCCGCGCCCACAAGCGCCAGCAGCACGCCCAGCGGCCGGCCGGCCATGTTGGACAGCTCGTGCCAGAGCAGCAGCAGCACGCCCAGCGCGGCCGCGGCCACGCCGGCCCAGGCGCGCGCGCGCAACCGGTCGCCGAAAAACAGCGCGCCGAAGACGGCCGAGAAGATCGGCATCGAATAGCCCAGGATGGCCGCGCGCCCGCTGGACAGCGCCTGCACCGCCAGCACCATCAGCGCATGCCAGACGAACATGTTGGTCACGCCCAGCCAGAACAGTTCGCGCCAGTACCTGCGCGGCACCGCCAGTGGCTGGCGCAGCACCAGCAGGCCGAGGCCCAGCAACGGCACGCCGATCCACAGCGAGAGGACGCGGAAGGTGATGGCCGGGTAGCCCGTCACGCCGATCTTCATGACCGGCCAGTTGAACCCCCAGACGACCGTGAGCGCCACCAGCATGGCGGCTTGTCTCGTGCTCAGTGCCTGCATAGGCGGCCGATGGTAGCGGGGGGGCGGTTCTTACAATCGCGGCATGACCTTTCTCGACATGCTGCGCGGTGCCGAGCAGCGCAATGCCTCGCTGCTCTGCGTGGGCCTGGACCCGGACCCGGCCCGCTTTCCGGCCGCGCTGCGCGGCGACGCCAGCCGCATCCACGATTTCTGCGCCGCCATCGTTGACGCCACGGCCGACCTGGCCATCGCCTTCAAACCGCAGATCGCCTACTTCGCCGCGCACCGCGCCGAGGACCAGCTCGAGCGCCTGATCGCCCACATCCGCCGTGCCGCACCGCACGTGCCCGTGATCCTGGACGCCAAGCGCGGCGACATCGGCTCCACGGCCGAGCAGTACGCCGTCGAGGCCTTCGAGCGCTACGGCGCCGACGCGGTCACGCTGTCGCCCTTCATGGGCTTTGACTCGGTCGAGCCCTACCTGCGCCACCACGGCAAGGGCGCCTTCCTGCTGTGCCGCACCTCCAACCCGGGGGGCGACGACCTGCAGAACCAGCGCCTGGCCGGCATCGACGGCCAGCCCCGGCTGTATGAGCACATCGCAGGGCTGGCCCAAGGCCCTTGGAACCGCAACGGCCAGCTGGGCCTGGTGGTGGGCGCGACCTACCCGTCGGAGCTCGAGCGCGTGCGTGAACTCGCGCCCACGCTGCCGCTGCTGGTCCCCGGCGTCGGTGCCCAGGGGGGCGACGCCGTCGCCACCGTGCGCGCGGCCTGGCGCGGCGATGCGGCGCAGACCACGGGGCCGGTGGTCGTCAGCTCCTCGCGGGCGATCCTGTACGCCTCGTCGGGCGGGGATTTCGCTGCGGCGGCGCGGCGGGAAGCGCAACGCACGCGCGACCTGCTGCACGCCGCACGCGCGGCCTGAGCGTCAGAGCCAGCGGAACGCCAGCGGGATCAGCAGCGAAGCCAGCACCACCTGCAGGCCCAGGGCCAGACCGGCATAGGCCCCCGCGTCGGCATCGACCTGCAGCGCGCGGGCCGCACCGATGCCGTGGGCGGCCGTGCCCAGCGCGAAACCGCGGGCGCGCCATCCGGCGGGGTCGCGCGCGATGCGCAGCAAGTCGAACAGGTACTTGCCGCTCAGCGCGCCGACCAGGCCGGTGATCACCGCGAACACGGCCGACAGCGCCGGAATGCCGCCGATGGCCTGGGCCACGCCCATGGCCACGGGTGCCGTCACCGACTTGGGCGCCATCGACAGCACCACATCGGCCGGCAGGTCAAGCGCGCGGCCGAGCACCACGGCGGTGGCACAGGCCGCACCACCGCCGGCCAGGGCTGCCAGCAGCAGCCGGCCCCAGCGCTGGCGCAGTTCCGCACGGCGTTGCCACAGCGGCCA
>CAJYRH010000121.1 GCA_913776795.1 uncultured Pseudorhodoferax sp.
GCCGGCTTTCGCCGCCGCCCTGGGCGCCATCGCCTGCGCGGCCGCCACGGCCCTTGCCGCGCCGCCCGCGCAGGCACAGCCGCAGCCGCAGGCCGCGGGGGCCTGGCCCACCCGGCCCGTGCGCCTCGTCGTCGGCTACGCGGCGGGCGGCGCGACCGACGTCATCGCGCGCATCGTGGCCGTGAAGCTGGGCGAACGCCTGGGGCAACCCATGATGGTGGACAACCGGGCGGGCGCCAACAGCAACGTGGGAGCCGAGGTGGTGGCGAAGTCGCCGCCGGACGGCTACACGCTCTACGTTTTCACCATCGCCAACACCATCAACGCCTCGCTGTACGGCCGGCTGGGCTACGACCCGCAGAAGGATTTCGAGCCCATCGGCCTGATCGCCAAGATCCCCAACATCCTGGTGGTGAACAACCAGCTGCCGATCAAGAGCGTGGCCGACTACATCCGCTTCGCCCGGGAGTCGAAGGACGGCATCACCTTCGCCTCGTCGGGCAGCGGTTCGTCCATCCACCTGTCGGGCGAGATGTTCAAGATGCAGACGAAGCTGAACATGCTGCACGTTCCCTACAAGGGCAGCGCGCCGGCCATGACCGACCTGCTGGGCGGCCAGGTGCAGTCGATGTTCGACAACACGCCTTCGGCCCTGCCGCACGTGCAGGCGGGCCGGCTGCGGGCCATCGCCATCACCAGCGCGCAGCGCTCGCCGCTGCTGCCCGACGTGCCCACGGTGGCCGAGTCGGGCTTCCCGGGCTTCGACGTGCAGTCGTGGTTCGGCCTGGCTGCGCCCGCGGGCACGCCGAAGCCTGTCATCGAGCGCGTGAATGCCGAACTGGTCAAGGTGCTGAACATGCCGGACGTGCGCCAGCGCCTGCAGGACCTGGCCGCCACGCCGGAGCCCGGCACGCCGGCGCAGATGCGCAGCTTCGCCACTGCCGAGATCCAGCGCTGGCGCGAGGTGGTGAAGGCGTCCGGCGCGAAGGCCGAGTGAGCCGCCGCCCGTTTCCGGTCCGTTGACCCGATCCCTTATTCGCAAAGGTTCCCGAGCCCATGTTCCCGATCGACTTCTTCTGGCGCGCCGCCACGCGCTGGCCCGCGCGCACCGCCATCGATGCGCCCGAGGGCCAGCTCCACTACGCCGAGCTCGCCGGGCGCGTGCGTGCGCTGGCCGCCGCACTGACGACCATCGACCCCGCCCCGCAGAGCCGCGTGGGCATCTGCGCGCACAACAGCGTGGCCCACATCGTGGCGCTCTTGGCCACGCTGGCCTGCGGCAAGGTCTGGGTGCCGCTGAACCCCAAGAGCACGCGGCCCGAACTGCGCCGCCTGGTGGACGCCACCGAGCCCAGCATCCTGGTGCTGGACGCCGATTGCGCCGGCCTGCTCGAGGGCGCGCCCGGCCAGCGCCTGTGGACCGACCAGGCCCCGGCCGGCGGCGACACCGTGGACGCCCTGCTCGCACGCCACGCCGGCGCGCCGCAGCCCGGCATCGACCTGCCCGACGACGCCACCCAGGCCATCAAGTTCACGGGCGGCACCACGGGCGCGCCCAAGGGCGTGATGCAGCCCTACCGCGCCTGGATGGCCAACATCGCCAACCAGATCCACTGCTGGGGCTTCGACGAACACGAGCGCTACGTGCTGGCCGCGCCCGTCACGCACGGCACCTCCACCTACCTGCTGCCCATCCTGGCCCAGGGCGGCTGCCACGTGCTGCTGGACGGCAGCGGCGCCGCTGCCGTGCGTGCGGCCTTCCGCGAACGCGGCGGCACCGTGGCCTTCATGCCCCCCACGCTGGTCTACATGCTGATGGCCCAGCCTGGCGCGAGCCGCGCCGACTTCCCGCGGCTGCGCCGGCTGATCTATGGCGGCGCGCCCATGCCGCCCGAGAAGATCCGCGAGGTGCGCGCCTTCTTCGGCCCGGTGCTGGCCACCACCTACGGCCAGACCGAGGCGCCACAGATCCTGACCGTGCTGCAGCCCGAGGACTTCGAGGACGAGGCCAACTGGGCCTCGGTCGGCCGCACGGCCTGGTTCAGCGACGTGGCCATCATGGCGCCGGACGGCCGGCTGCTGCCCACGGGCGAGATCGGCGAAGTCGTCGCGCGCGGCGACCTGCTCATGACAGGCTACTGGCGGCTGCCCGAGAAGACCGCCGAGACCATCGTGCACGGCTGGCTGCACACGGGCGACCGTGGCCTCATCGACGCGCGCGGCATGCTCTACCTCAAGGACCGGCTCAAGGACATGGTCATCACGGGCGGCTTCAACGTCTACCCGATCGAGGTCGAGAACGCCCTGGGCCAGCACCCGGCCGTGCACGAGTGCGCCGTGTTCGGCGTGCCCGACGACAAATGGGGCGAGGCCGTGCATGCCGCCGTGCAGCTGCGACCGGACCGGCAGGCCAGCGAGGCCGAGCTGACGGCCTTCGTGCGCGAGCGGCTGGGCCCGGTGGCCACGCCCAAGCGCATCCATTTCCACGCCAGCCTGCCGCGCTCGCCAGTGGGCAAGGTGCTCAAGAACGCCGTGCGCGAGCTCGCGCTGGCAGCAGATTGATTCCTCCAGGAGACACGCATGAAGACCAAGACACCCGAGACCCGGTTGTGCACCCACACGCTGACCAGCCTGCACTACGGCGACGCCAACCTCGTCGAAGACCTGATGGGCAAGCGCAGCTTCACCGAGGTGATGCTCATGCAGATCCTGCAGCGCCCGCCACGCGCGGTGGACATGCGCATCTGCGACGTGGTGCTGATCGTGCTCATGGAGCATGGACTCACGCCCAGCGCGATCGCCACGCGCCTCATCTACATGAGCGCGCCCGAGAACCTGCAGGGCGCCGTGGCATCGGGTCTGCTGGCCGTGGGCAGCTCCTTCGTCGGCACCATGGAGAACTGCGCGCCGCTGCTCGAACGCATCGCCGCAGCGGCCGACCCGGATGCCGAGGCGCTGCAGATCGCACGCCAGTACAAGGAGACGAGGAGCGCGGTGCCCGGCTTCGGCCACCACCTGCACAAGCCGGTGGACCCGCGCGCCTACAAGCTGCTGGAGCTGGGCCGCGCCGAGCCCGAACTGAAGGGCGACCGCATCCGCGCGCTGGAGACGCTGTCCAGGGCCGTCGACGAGGTCGCCGGCCGGCCCATCACCATCAACGCCACGGGCGCCGTGGCCGCGCTGCTGGGCGAGATCGGCGTGCCGACCAACGTGATGCGCGGCTTCGCCGTGATTTCGCGCGCGGCCGGTCTCGTGGCCCACATCGTCGAAGAGCAGCAAAGCCCCTCGGGCCGCTTCATCTGGGACACGGTGGAGCATGCCATCCCCTTCGTGGGCAAGGCGCCGCAATGAGCGGGCGTGAGCTTGCGCTGGTGACCGCGGCCAGCCGCGGCATCGGCCGCGCCATCGCCGACCGCCTGGTCGAGGACGGCCTGCAGGTGCTGAACCTGGACATCGCCGCACCCGAGGCGCCTGGCCCGCACCACACCCACCTGCAGGTGGACCTGTCGGACGCCGACGCGCTGGATGCCGCGCTGGCCGAGGCCACACGCGGGCGCGCCATCACGCGGCTGGTCAACAACGCCGGCATCGTGCGGCCAGCCGGCATCGCCGCCACCACACGGGCCGACCTGCATGCGGTGATGGACCTGAACCTCGCCACGGCCATCGCCTGCACGCAGGCGCTGCTGCCGGCCATGCGCGCGGCGCGCTTCGGCCGCATCGTGCAGATCTCCAGCCGCGCGGCCCTGGGCAAGGGCGAGCGCATCGCCTATTCCTCGAGCAAGGCCGCGCTGCACGGGCTCACGCGCACGCTGGCGCTGGAGCTGGGCGCCGACGGCATCACCGTCAATGCCATCGGCCCGGGGCCCATCGCCACCGAACTCTTCACACGGGTGAACCCGCCCGGCGCGCCGGCCACGCAGCGCATCCTGGACACCATCCCGCTGCGGCGAATGGGCCAGCCGGCCGAGGTCGCGCACATGGTCGCTTCACTGCTCGACGCACGCGCCGGCTTCACGACCGGGCAGGTGCTGTACGTGTGCGGCGGCATGACGGTGGGACTGGCGCCATGAGCGCCGCCCGGCCGCCCGAAGGCGCGCGCGCCGAAGCCGCAGGCGAAGGTACAACGGTGAGCGCCGCGCCGGGCCGCCCCAAGCCAGCGCGCACCCGCTCGGGGGGCAGCGAACCTCGCGCAGCGGGAAGCGTCCGGGCCACATGCCCGCAAGCTTTGCCCATGGACCTGACAGGCCGCGTGGTCTTTGTGGCCGGCGGCGGCTCGGCCGGGCCGGGCTGGAGCATCGGCCGCGCCTCCTGCGTGACCTATGCCCGGCTCGGCGCGCGCGTCTGCGTGGCCGACCGCGACGCCGATTCGGCGGCCGAGACCACGGCGCTGATCCGCGCCGAAGGCGGCGAGGCCGAAACGCTGGTCGGCGACGTGGCTGTCCAGGCCGACGTGGAACGCATGTTCGCGGCCGCCCGCGCGCGCTTCGGCCCCATCGACGCGCTGCACCACAACGTGGGCATCGGCAAGACCGGTGGCCCCCTGGAGACCAGTGCCGAGGACTTCGACCGCATCCATGCCGTCAACGTGCGCAGCCTGCTGCTGTGCGCGCAGCAGGTGCTGCCGGCCATGGCCGAGCGCGGCCACGGCGCACTGGTCGCCATCTCCTCGGTGGCCGGCATGCGCTACGTGGGCTACCCCCACCTGGGTTACAGCGTGACCAAGGCCGCGGTCACGCAGTTCACGCGCATGGTGGCGCAGCAGTACGCGGGCCAGGGCATCCGCGCCAACACCGTGGTGCCCGGGCTGATCGACACGCCGCGCATCGCCGGCACGGTGGCCAGGATGTTTTCGGACAGCAGCCTGGACGAAGCCCGGGCGGCCCGCGCGCGCCAGGTGCCCATGCAGCGCATGGGCACGGCCTGGGATGTGGCCCATGCCTGCGCCTTCCTGCTGTCGGACGCGGCGGCATATGTGACCGGCACGGAACTGGTGGTGGACGGCGGCCTGACCGGCCAAATACGCATGATGAACGCCCCCAGTCTGCGCGCTCCGCGCTCGGCCAACCGCCGCGAGGGGGCGCCGTCTGCGGCCTGGCAGGGCCACCTCCGCGGCGTCTGCTCGCATGGCCTGCTCCGCGGCCACCTGAACCGTCGCTTGCACGCGCCTTCGTCAGCTGCGGGCAGTGTTCGGAAACGGCCTACTCGCCAATGCGGTAGGCGGCCGCGTCCAGCCGCAGCCGCTTGAGCTTGTCGTACAGCGTCTGCTTGGCGATGCCCAGCGCGCTGGCCGTGGCGCCCACGTCGCCGTGCGCGCGGCGCAGGCCCTCGGACACCAGCACGCGCTCGATCTGTTCGAGCTGCTCGGGCAGGCTGCTGGCGTGCGCACCCTCGCCCAGCAGCCGCGCCTGCTCCTCGTCCATGAGGCCCAGCACATAGCGGTCGGCCACGTTGCGCAGCTCGCGCACGTTGCCGGGCCAGGCATGGGCCATCAGCACGGTGAGGATCTCGGGCGTGACCAGCGGCGCGGACAGCTCGTAGCGGCGTGCGGCCTGCAGCACGAAGTGCTCGAACAGCAGCGGAATGTCCTCGCGCCGCTCGCGCAATGGCGGCAGCGCGATGAAGGCCACGCCAAGCCGGTAGTACAGGTCGCTGCGAAAGCGGCCCTGCTCGGACGCCACGCGCAGGTCTTCCTTGCTCGCAGCGATGACGCGGCAGTCCACCGGCACGGCCTGGTTGGAGCCCAGGCGCTCGATGCTGCGGTCCTGCAGCGCACGCAGCAGCTTGGCCTGCACGGGCAGCGGCATGCCCTCGATCTCGTCCAGGAACAGCGTGCCGCCGTGCGCGTGCTCGAACTTGCCGATGCGCCGGCGCGTGGCGCCCGTGAAGGCGCCGGCCTCGTGGCCGAAGATCTCGCTGTCCACCAGCGACTCGGGCAGGCCCGCGCAGTTGACGGGTACGAAGTGGGCCTGGCGGCGCGCGCTGTGCTCGTGCAGGCAGCGCGCCACAAGGTCCTTGCCGGTGCCGGTCTCGCCATAGAGCACCACGTCGGCCGGCGCAGCGGCCAGCGTGCGCACCAGCGCGCGCACGCGCTGCATGGCGGCCGAGCGGCCCAGCAGCGTGGCCTGGATGCCAGGCCAGCTTTCCAGCTGGCGCTTGAGCGAGGCCACCTCCAGCGCCAGCTGGCGCTTGTCGGCTGCGCGCCGCACCACGGCGGCCAGCTGCTCGGAGCTGCAGGGCTTTTCGAGGAAGTCGTAGGCGCCTTCGCGCATGGCCTGCACGGCCATGGCGATGTCGCCGTGGCCCGTGATCAGCACCACGGGCAGCTCGGCGTCGAGCCGGCGCAGTTCGGCCTGCCACGCCACGCCGCTGGTGCCGGGCAGGCGCACGTCGCTGACCACGACGGCCGGCATGCCCGCCGCGACATGGGAACGTGCAGCCTCCACCGATTCGTAGGCCTGCACGGCGAAGCCCGCCAGCTCCAGCGCCTGGGCGCTGCCGGCGCGCACGTCCTCGTCGTCCTCGACGAAGACGACCCGGATCGGGTGCGGTTGCGCCGTCATGCCACACCGGCACGCCGCAGCGGCAGGTCGATCACGAACTCGGCGCCGGTGGGTGCCAGGTTGTGCGCGCTGAGCGTGCCGCCGAACTCGCGCACGAGGTGGGCCGAGACCATGAGGCCCAGGCCCATGCCCTTGCCGGCGGGCTTGGTCGTGATGAAGGGCTGGAACATGCGGGCCAGGATGTTGTCCGGGATCAGGGGCCCATTGTTGCGGATCGCGATGCGGGCGCGCCCCTCGGCCACGCTGGCGGCCACCGCGATCCGGCGCGGTTCGGGCCAGCCCTGCAGCGCGTCGATGGCATTGCCCAGGAGGTTGGCCAGCACCTGCTCCATGCGGCTCTCGTCGCCGGCCACCGCGAGGGCGGCAGGCAGGCCGGCCAGATCGAGTGCGATATCGGCCTCTGCAAGCCGCGGCGCGAGTTGCTGCTGCACCTCCTGCACCAGGCGCAGCAGATCAACGCTGCCCAGGATGTCCGCCGGCTTGCTGGCGAAAAGGCGCAGCTGCGAGGACAGGCGCTTGAGCCGGCCGACGAGCCGCCCGATGCGTGCGAGGTTGGCACGTGCATCGTCCAGCCGATTGCGCTGGATCAGCTGGTCGGCGTTGTCGGACACTGTCTGCAGCGCGGCCAGGGGCTGGTTGAGTTCGTGCACGAGGCCGGCCGAAAGCTGGCCCAGCACGGCCAGCTTGCCGGCGTGCACGAGCTCGTCCTGCGCGGCCTGCAGGGCCGCCGTGCGCTGGGCCACCTTGCGTTCCAGCGCATCGTGGGCGCGCTGCAGCGCCGCGCGGCTGGCCAGGTGCTGCCGGATGGCGCGGCGGCGCGCGTCGAGCAAGGCCACGGCGGCCAGCAGCAGCGCCATCGCCAGCGCCGCGCTGAAGGCCCAGTTGCGCGCGCTGGCGCGCACGGCCGCCTCGTCGTCGAGAAGGATCAGCTGCCAGCGTCCCTGGTGCACCTGGCGCGTGCTGGCCAGCCAGCGCTGGCCAACGACTTGCACGCGCCGGGCCTGGCCATCGCTGCCCCCGCGCTCGCGCCACCCCAGGGGCACCAGGCTGCTGGTGCCATAGCGCCGCGCGGCCGCGGCCTCGGCACGGGCCTCGGCGGACAGCGCCACCAGCGGACGCCAGCGCCAGTCGTCGCGGCTGGAGAGGATGGCGACCTGGTGCTCGTCCACCACCAGCACGGCTCCGGGCAGCTGGCGCCACTCCTGCTCCATGCCGGCCAGGTCCACCTTGACCGTGGCCAGACCCAGGGCCTGGCCCTGCGAGGGCAACGCGTACGACAGGTAGTAGCCGGCGCGTGCGCTCGTCACGCCCAGGCCGTAGAAGTGACCGCGGCCCTTGGCCAGCGCGTCGCGCACATACGGCCGGTACGACAGGTCGCGCCCGTACGGGGTGCCGGGCAGCGCGAAGTCGGCCGCGGCGATGGCCGTGCCAGCGCGGTCCACGAGGTAGAGGTTGTCCGCGCCGGCGATGGCGTTGAGCGACTGCAGGTACAGGTTGACGCCGTAGCCGCGTTGCCCGTCGTCGGGGCGGGCCAGGAACTGCATGACCTCGGGCGAGATCTCCAGCAGCGAAGGCAGGAAGTCGAAACGCGCCAGCTGCGCATCGAGCCGCGTGGCCGCCACCTCCAGCCGCTGCGCCGCCACCTGCTCCAGCCCGGCCAGACCCTGGCGCGTGGCAAGCCAGCTGCCGGCCCAGGCGGCCAGGGCGATCAGCAGCGCGGCAGCGACCGCCCTGGCG
>CAJYRH010000122.1 GCA_913776795.1 uncultured Pseudorhodoferax sp.
ACCATCACCCACGTGATCCCGGTGCAACTGCTGCAGGCCAACGGACTGCGCGCCACGCACATCCCCTACAAGGGCAGCGCGCCGGCGCTCGTCGACCTGGCCGGCGGGCAGATCCAGTTCGCCGTCGACGCCATGAGTTCGGCCCTGCCCTTCATCCGCGACGGCCGCGTGCGCGCCTTGGCCGTGACGAGCGCGCAGCGCCTGCCGGCGCTGCCCGACGTGCCCACCGTCACCGAACGCTGGATGCCCGGCTACGAGGCCAGTGCCTGGCAGGGGCTCATGGTGCATGCGCAGACACCGCCAGCCACCGTCGCCCGACTGCACCAGGCCATGACCGAAGTGCTGGCGGACAGCGGCGTGCGCAAGCAGCTGGCCGAGCTCGGCACCGACACCGTGACCAGCACACCCGAGGCGTACGACCGCTTCGTGCGCGAGGAGATCGCACGCTGGACGCAGGTGGCCAAGGCTGCCCGCCTGCAGGAGAGCTGAAATGCTGCGGCGCCGCAACCTTCTGCTGGCCGCCGCCGCGCTGCCGGCCCACCGCCTCGCGCTGGCGCAGGACTATCCGAGCCGCCCGCTCCAGCTGATCGTTCCGTTCCCGGCCGGCGGCGTGACCGACCTGGTCTCGCGCATCGTCGCCACGCGGCTCGGCATCGAGCTGGGCCAGACCGTGGTGGTCGACAACCGCGCCGGCGCCAGCGGCATCCTGGGCAGCGGCATCGCGGCCAAGGCGCCGGCGGACGGCTACACGCTGCTGATGGGCAACATCTCCACGCTGGCCGTCAACAGCGCGACCTTCGCCCAGATGCCCTACGACCCGTTGGCCAGCTTTGCGCCCGTGGGCATGGTGGCGGTGCAGCCGCTGCTGGTGGCCGTGCACCCCGACGTGCCGGCCAGGACGCTGCCCGAGCTCATCGCGCTGGCGCGCAAGAGGCCCGGCGCGCTGAACTTCGGCACCGCCGGCAGCTCGATCCAGCTCGCCGTCGAGCAGTTCAACCACATGGCCGGCATCCGCATGACGCATGTGCCCTACAAGGGCAGCGCGCCGGCCATCGCCGACCTGATCGGCGGCCAGGTGCAGGTCCTGTTCGACCCCATCTCCACGCTGCACCCGCAGGCGCGCAGCGGCAAGGTGCGCGCGCTGGCCGTCAGCACAGCGACGCGCTCGGCCGTCGCGCCCGAACTGCCGACCATCGCCGAATCGGGCCTGGCCGGCTACGACGTGAGTTCCTGGCAGGGCATCGTGGCGCCGCGCGGCACACCGCCAGAGACCGTGGCGCTGCTCGGGCGTGCACTGGCCAACGTGCTGGCCCAGCCCGAGGTGCAGGCCCAGTTCGGCAAGCAGGGCGTGGCCGCCGCACCGTCCACGCCGCAGGCTTTCGCGCAGTTCATCGCGCAGGAGCGCGGGCGCTGGCAGCACGTCGCACGCCAGGCCGGCATCCGGCCAGAATGATCCACAAGGAGACCCCACCCATGCGCAGTATCGGGACCCGCGAACACGGTGCATCCAGGCGCCGCGCCATCACGGCCATGGGCGTGCCGTTCTTCAAGAGCGAATGGATGGAGAGCGGCGACGATCCGCTGCGCTCGCCGACGATCTCGCTGATCGAGCAGGCGCCCCACACCACGCTGGGCACGCACTTCCACCGCCAGAACCAGTGGCAGCTGTTCGTGCAGGGCGGCGGCACCATCGGCCGAGACGCGCTCGCGGCCCTGACGGTGCACTACGCAGGCGCCTACACGGGCTATGGCCCGCTCGTGGCCGGCCCCGAGGGCATCCATTACTTCACGATCCGGCCGGTCTGCGAAAGCGGCGCCGTGCCGGTCGAGCAGGCGCGCGAACAGATGGTGCGCGGGCCCAAGCGCCACGCGCAGGCCGGTCCTGTGGCTTGCATGGCGCCGCAAGCGCTGGCGATGCTCGCGGCGCCCCAGGCCGAGGACGTGGTCGCCGTTGCCGAAGACGGCCTGGGCGCGCGCCTGCACCGCCTGCCGCCGCACGCGTGCCTGCTGCCCGCAGTGCCCGCCGCAACCGACTGCAGCTTCGCGGTGGTGCTGGGCGGCAGCCTCAAGGACGGCGATCGCCTGCTGCAGCGCTGGGAGAGCCTGGCGTGGTGGTCGGACGACGCGCCCCCCGCGCTGCAGGCCGGACCGCAAGGGGCAGAGGTGATCCTGCTGTTCACCCCACCCAAGGCCCTTCCCTACCGGGAAGCCATGGCCGCGGCAGCAGCGTCGGCCCGAACGGCCAGCTGACCGGGCTGCGGCAACGCGCACCCGCCCATTGCAACGGCGCCAGCGCGCCTGACGGCAAGGCACTGGCAGCGGATGAGGATGGACGGGCAGGCGCTGGCGGACATGCCAGCATCTCGGCGCGGTCAACCCGCACGACCGGGCGTTGACGACGCAGACCGTGCACGCGGCCCTGAGACCGACGCGTCTGGGTCGGGTACCCGGAAGTCGGATCCGCTCGGCATGACGACGGGGCAGGGACAGGTCCGCGGACGCACGGCGACGTGGCGGGCAGCCCGTCCGCCGATGCAGTGACTTCGCCTATCATCGCGGCCTTCGCAGAAACGTCATCGGCGGTGCGCCTGCCAGGCGCCGCAATGCTGCAGAGAACGACGGCGTACACGCACTGCCCGTAGCTCAGTTGGATAGAGCAACAGCCTTCTAAGCTGTGGGTCACAGGTTCGATTCCTGTCGGGCAGGCCACCGCGCCGGGCGGTGCCCCCGGGGCGACCGCAGGCGCCTGCAGCGACGCGCCCCTTGCGCAGGGGCGCCTACATTTGCCCGCTGAACATGCACGATCCCGACGTCCGCGCCCGCCTCCACCAATGCCAGAACCTGCTCGGCAGCATCGCCGTACCCCCTGAACTGGATGGCCTGGCAGCCGACCTGCTCGGCCATCTGATCGAGCTGCACG
>CAJYRH010000123.1 GCA_913776795.1 uncultured Pseudorhodoferax sp.
GTGCCGTGCATGATGCACCAGCAGCCCATGGTGGCGATGATCGAAGGCGCATGCACGCGCTCGAAGTAGGTCTTGAGCCGCAGCAGGCTGAGCGAGCCCAGCATCGCGATGGCGGCGCCGAAGAGCACGAGCACGGCCACGGCGATTTCGGCCCAGAGCGGGATCGCCTGCATCATTCGATCACCTCGCCGCGCAGCAGGAACTTTGCCATGGCCGTGGAACTGGCAAACCCCAGCAGGGCGATGAGCAGCGCCGCCTCGAAATAGTGGGTGCTGCCGTAGTAGATGCCCAGCACCAGCATCGCCAGCATGCCGCTCTGGTACATGCAGTCCAGTGCCAGCACCCGGTCCTGCGCCGAGGGGCCCTTGAGGATGCGCACGAGCGCGAAGACGATGGCCAGCGCGAGCATGGCCAGCGCGACGGGCAGGGCCCAGGAGAGCACGGGGCTGGTGGTCATCGTCATGATTCGAAGATCTCCATCAGGGGGCGTTCGTAGCGCTGCTTGATGTGGCCGATCACGGCCTCGTGGCTGTCGAGCTCCAGCACGTGCAGCATCAGCACGGAGCGGTCCAGCGACAGTTCGGCCCACGAGGTGCCGGGCGTGATGCAGACGATCACCGCCAGCACGGCCAGGCCGTTCGCATCGCGCAGGTCCAGCGGGATCTGCACGAAGCCCGGCGGATGCCTGCGCTGCGACTTGAACAGGAGGAAGCGCACCACGTTCAGGTTGGACAGCGAGGTGTCCACCACCACCGACAGCGCGAGGCGCAGGATCGCACCCGGACGGCGCACGCGCACCGGCACCGGCCGCAGGCCGCGCGTGAGCAGCGGGATCGCCACGCCGACGATGGCCGCAAGGATCAGCTGTCCCGCGCTCACCGAGTGGTTGAGCAGCAGCCACATGCCGGCCAGCGCGACGGACAGCAGCGGGGCGGGAAAGAAGCGCTTCATCATGGCATGGCCTTGGTTTCGACCAGAGGCGCCGCCGCGGCGTCGGCCACCGGCGGGCC
The DNA here is from genome assembly GCA_913776795.1 of uncultured Pseudorhodoferax sp. The sequence goes on from CAJYRH010000123.1 coordinate 1,011, forward strand.
CGCGAGCACAGGCGCGGGAGGCATCCTCCGTACGGTGGCGCCCGTGCCTTCGGGCGTGGCGGGTCCCGGCTTCGGCCGGGCCGACATCACCGCATCGATGTAGCCGCCGGGCGCATGCAGCGCGTTCGCCGTGGCCTGCGTGAAGTCCATGACCCGGCCCGCCTGCAGCGTCAGGCCCACGCAGCAGGCCAGCATCAGGGCGATGGGAATGCCTTCGAGCACGCGCAGTTGCGGGGCCGGGCGGTCGTGCGTGGTCCAGAAATGCCGCATGCCCGTGCGGGTGAGTGCGAGCAGTGCCATGAGCCCCGTGGCGATCAGCATGCCGAACAGCAACCAGCCGAGCGACGAGGCCCGCACGCCGGCCGACGCGCCGAGCCCAAGGGGATTGAGCAGTGCCGTGAGCATCGCGAACTTGCCGACGAAGCCCGACAGCGGCGGCAGGCCTGCGATCACCAGCGTGCACACGAGGAAGGACAGGCCCAGGAAGGCTGCCGCCGCCGGGATGACGCGGCCGACCAGCACCATCTCCTGTTCGTCCAGGTTCAGGCGCTGGGCGGGCACCAGCTCGGGTGTGAGGAACGGGGCATCGTCGTCCAGCTCGTGGGGCGCGAGCGTGGCACCGTCGTTGCGCCAGCGGTCGATCAGGTCGGTGAGCAGGAAGAGAGCGCTGATGGCCAGCGTGGAGCTGGGCAGGTAGAAGAGCAGGCCCGCCGTGAGCAGGTTCTGCCCGAAACCCGCGGCCGCCAGCAGCGTGCCCGACGACAGGATGGCCGCATAGCCGGCCAGCACGCCGACGCGCTGCGATCCCAGCATGCCGATCGCGCCGAACGCCATGGTCACGAGGCCGCCGCCGATCAGCCACAGGCTGCCGAACATCGCGGATGGGCCGGCCTCGGCGCCGAACATCAGCGTCCACAGCCGCAGGATGGTGTACACACCCACCTTCGTCATCAGCGCGAACAGCGCCCCGGCAGGTGCGCTGGCTGCGCTGTAGGCCGGCGCGAGCCAGAAGTTCAGCGGCCACACCGCCGCCTTGATGAGGAAGGCCGTGGCCAGGACGCCGGCGGCCGCGTGCAGCAGGCCCCGGTCGGCATCGGCCACGTACGGGATGGTCTGCGCGAGGTCCGCCATGTTCAGCGTGCCCGTGATGCCATAGAGCATCGACACGCCGATCAGGAAGAGCGACGAGGCCGCGAGGTTGATGGCGATGTAGTGCAGCCCGGCCTGCACCCGCGTGCGCCCCGAGCCGTGCAGCAGCAGTCCGTACGACGCCGCCAGCATGATCTCGAAGAACACGAACAGGTTGAAGAGGTCCGCCGTGAGGAAGGCGCCCGCCAGCCCCATCAGCTGGAACTGGAACAGCGGATGGAAATGCACGCCCGCACGGTGCCAGCGCGCCGCGGCAAAAACGATGGAACACAGAGCGACGAAGCTCGTGAGCACGAGCATGAGCGCCGACAGCCGGTCCAGCGCGAGCACGATGCCGAAGGGCGCGGGCCAGTTGCCCGGCAGGTACACGCCCATCGTGACAGGCTTGCCCCCCAAATGGGTCCAGAACAGCAACGCCAGCGCGATGCACAGGCCGGCCAGCGTGGACAGCAGGTTCATGCCCAGCTTGAGCCGCTGGCGCTCCTCGCGCAGCAGCAGCATCAGCGCCGCCGTCAGCAGCGGCAGCATGATGGGCGCGAGCATCAGGTGCGGCATGGCGGCCGACATCCAGTGCGAGAACTGTGCCTGCATGGCCGCGTTCACAGGCAGCTCCCGTCCGCAGCGCGGCGGTGTTCCATGCGGCGATGGGTGGAGAGGGTCGTGCAGGTCATGGCATCTCCTGCACGTCGCGCGAGTTCGATCCGTCCACGTGGTCGGTGCCCGACATGCCTCGCGAGGCGAGCAGCACCACCAGGAACAGCGCCGTCATGGCGAAGCCGATCACGATGGCCGTCAGCACCAGCGCCTGCGGCATCGGGTCGGCATAGTGCAGCAGGTCCTTCGGCACGCCGTCGACCAGTACCGGCTCCTTGCCCACGGCCAGGCCCAGGCGGCCCATGCTGAAGATGAACAGGTTCACGGCATACGACAGCAGTGCCAGCCCCATGATGACCTGGTAGGTGCGGGGGCGCAGCACCAGCCACACGCCCGATCCGGTCAGCACGCCGATCGCGACGGCCAGAACGATTTCCATCAGCGGTTTCCTCCCGGTGCCGTGGCAGCGGCTCCGCCGCGGGCGCCCTCCAGTGCCACAGGCAGCTTGCTCTCGGCGGCGTGGGCCGCCTGCGCGGACTGCGCCGACTCTTCCGCCTCGCGCTCTTCCGCAAGGCGCGCGTGGTAGCGGTGGCCGCGCACCGACTGGTGGGCGATCGCCGTCAGCATCAGCAGCGTGGCACCCACCACGAGCGAGAATACGCCGATGTCGAAGAAGAGGGCGCTGGCCACATGGATCTCGCCCACCACCGGCAGGTGCAGGTGGGCGGTGTGGCTGGTCAGGAAGGGATAGCCGAAGAAGAGCGCGCCCGCGCCCGTGCCCAGGGCGAACAGCAGCCCGGTGGCGATCCAGCGGCGGGGGTACAGGGACAGGTGGGCCTCGACCCATTGCGTGCCCGAGATGATGTACTGCATCAGCAGGCCGACGGAGAGCACGAGGCCCGCCACGAAGCCGCCGCCGGGCTGGTTGTGGCCGCGCATGAACATGTAGAACGAGACCAGCAGCGTGAACGGCAGCAGCAGCCGCACCAGCACGGCCGGCACCATCAGGTAGCCCACGGCGGTATCCGTCGCGTGGCGCGGATTCAGCAGGTCGGTCTGCAGGTCGGCAGGCATGTTGCGCTGCTGCTCCGGCAGGTCCATGGCCTCGCGCGCTGGGCGGAAGCGGCGCAGCAGCGCGTACACCGTGAGCGCCACGATGCCCAGCACCACGATCTCGCCGAAGGTGTCGAAGCCGCGGAAATCGACCAGCATCACGTTCACCACGTTGGTGCCGCCGCCTTCGGACTGCGCACGTTCCAGGAAAAAGGTGGATGTGCTCTCGGGGAACGGCCGGCTCATCATCACATAGGCCAGCCAGCCCAGTCCGCCGCCGGCGAGCAGCGAGATCATCAGGTCGCGCGCACGGCGCAGCCTCGGCAGGCCGACGGCGGGCGCCATCTCCCGCAGCCGCTCGTCGCGCCGCGGCAGCCAGCGCAGCCCCAGCAGCACGAGCACCGTGGTGACGACCTCCACCACGATCTGTGTCAGCGCGAGATCGGGCGCGGAAAACCACAGGAAGGTGATGCAGGTGCAGGGCCCCGCGCCGCCCAGCAGGGTGAGCGCGGCCAGCCGGTGGTACTTCGCCTGCCAGGCCGCGGCCACGGCGCAGACCGAACCGACGATCCAGATCGCGACGAAGGCCGGCGACAGCGGCAGCGTGCCGCGGTCGCCCAGCTGCAGGCCGCGGGACCACAGCGGCAGCGCCCCCGCCACCAGCGCCGCGCAGACCAGCCACAGCATCTGCCACTGCAGCCGCGGCGTGCCGAGCATGCGGCGGCCGCGGTAACCGGCCAGCGTGAGCAGCGTGAGCAGCGCCTCGAAGATGCGCTTGCCGCTCACGCGGTAGATGAGCGGGGGGGCGTCGATCCGGCCCGCCTCGCGCTGGCGGCGCAGCAGCAGGTAGAGCGCGGCACCTCCCGCGAGCGCGATCAGGCTCATCACGAACGGCGTATTGAAGCCATGCCAGATCGCGAGGCTGTACTCGGGCAGGTCGCCGCCCACCACGGGCAGGGCGGCGGCGGCCAGGTACTGGCCGACCGACCAGGCCGGGAAGATGCCGACCACGAGGCAGGCGAGCACCAGCAGTTCGACGGGCACGCGCATCCAGTGCGGCGGCTCGTGCGGCTCGCTCGGCAGATCCTGGGCCTTCGGTCCCCAGAAGACGTCCACCGTGAAGCGCAGCGAATAGGCCACGCTGAACACACCGGCGATCGTGGCCGCCACGGGCAGCGCGGTGGCCACGAAGGGCGAGGCTTCGAGGAACACGGTCTCGGCGAAGAACATTTCCTTCGAAAGGAAGCCGTTGAGCAGCGGCACGCCGGCCATCGCCGCGCTCGCCACCGTGGCCAGAGTGGAGGTGACCGGCATCATGCGCCGCAGACCCGACAGGCGCCGGATGTCGCGCGTGCCGCTCTCGTGGTCGATGATTCCGGCGGCCATGAACAGCGACGCCTTGAACGTGGCGTGGTTCATGATGTGGAAAACTGCAGCCACGGCCGCCAACGGGCTGTTGAGGCCCAGCAGCAGGGTGATGAGTCCCAGGTGCGAGATGGTGGAATAGGCCAGCAGGCCCTTGAGGTCATGCTGGAACATGGCCGCGTAGCCCCCCACCAGCAGCGTGAGCAGGCCGGCCCCGCCCACGATCCAGAACCACGGTTCGGTGCCGCCCATCACGGGCCACATGCGCGCCAGCAGGAAGACGCCGGCCTTCACCATGGTGGCGGAATGCAGGTAAGCCGACACGGGCGTGGGTGCCGCCATGGCATTGGGCAGCCAGAAATGGAAGGGGAACTGCGCGCTCTTGGTCAGCGCACCCAGCAGCATCAATACCAGCGCGGCCAGGTAGAGGGGGTGGCCGCGGACGAGGTCGCCTGCCGCAAGCACCCGGTCCAGGTCGTAGCTGCCCACGATGTGGCCCAGGACCAGCACGCCTGCCAGCAGGCACAGCCCGCCCGTGCCCGTGACGGTGAGCGCCATGCGGGCGCCGCTGCGCGCGTCCTTGCGGTGGTGCCAGTAGCCGATCAGCAGGAAGGAAAAGAGGCTGGTCAGCTCCCAGAAGAACACCAGCTGGACCAGGTTGCCCGAGAGCACCACGCCGCTCATGGCGCCCATGAAGGCCAGGAAGAAGGAAAAGAACCGCGGCACCGGATCGGCAGGCGACATGTAGTAGCGCGCGTAAAGCACCACCAGCGAGCCGATGCCCAGCACCAGCATGCAGAACATCCAGGCGAACCCGTCCATGCGCAGCACCAGGTTCAGGCCCAGCGAAGGCAGCCAGGCGAACTCCTGCCGCACCACGCCGCCCGCCGCCACCTCTGGAAAATACAGCGCCGCCTGCACCGCGCAGAACAGTGCCACCGCGCCGGCGAGCGTCGATTCGGCATTGCGCGCGTTCGCGGGCAGCAGCGCGGCGAGCACGCTGCCGGCGAATGGCAGGAGGACGAGGAGGATCAGGGGCATGTGCGGACCATTCTACGGGGAAGGTCCGCGTGCGCCGCTATGAAAACCCGAGCAGGCTACGGTGAATCGGCGCACCCCTCCAAGGGGGCGGCGTGGACGGCATGCACGCCTTCACAGCTCCTCGACGCGCCGGGCCGGATAGCTGTCCCAGCTCTGGCAGCCGGGGCATTGCCAGAAATGTTGGCGCGCCTCGAACCCGCAGGCCGCGCAGCGGTAGCGCGTGAGCGGCTTCGCAGCCTGGTCGAGCGCCCGCTGCACCTGCGGGTGGAAGTCCTCGTGTTCGAGCTTCTCCTGCGACAACCACTTGGCAGCGGCGACCAGCGAAGGCTCCTTGTCCAGGTGGCGCACATACCAGTCGCGCGGTGGCCGCGCGGGATCGCCCGCGGCCGCTTCCATGGCCACGATCGCGTCAAGCACGTCCAGGGACGGCGCGCGGGCATAGTGCTCCTGCAGCAACTGCAGCACATCGCCCTGGCGCCCGGTCGCAGCCGCCAGTTCGATCAGCAGCGGAGCGGCCAGCGGCAGCGCGCTGGGCGACTGCCGCGCCAGTTCCTGGAGCGTGGCCAGCGCCGCCTCGGCGTGGCCGCGGCGCTGCTGCAGCCGCGCGAGTTCGATGCGCGGCCGCGGTGCATCCGGCGCGGCGGCTCGCGCTTCCTCGAACTGCGCCTGCGCCGCATCCAGGTCGCCCTGGGCCGCGTGCGCCAGCGCCTGCTCGCACAGGTAGTGTGCCTGCCGGGCGCTGAAATCGCCCTGGTGGGATCCGTGCATCTTGCGCGCGATCGCCGTGGCCTGCGGCCAGTCCCGCGAACGTTCGTAGATGGCCAGCAACGCCATGCGGGCCTGCCCCTCGAAGGGCGTGCCTTCCAGCCGCTGCAGCGCATCCTCGGCGCGGTCCAGCAGCCCGGCCTTGAGGAAGTCCAGCGCGAGTGCGTGCTGTGCGCGCTCGCGGTCGGCCCGGCCCAGGTCCCCGCGGGACAGCAGGTGCTCGTGCACGCGCACCGCGCGGTTGTATTCACCGCGCCGGCGGAACAGGTTGCCGAGCGCGAAATGCAGTTCCGACGTGTCCGGGTCGTTTTGAACTGCCTCGATGAACGCGTCGATCGCCTGGTCCTGCTGCTCGTTGAGCAGGTAGTTCAGCCCCTTGAAGTAGGCCTTGGGCGCCCGGCGGTTCTCCTGGCGCAGCTGGCGCAGATCGAAGCGGGACGCGAGCCAGCCCAGCACGAATGCCAAGGGAAGCCCCAGCAGGAGCCAGCTCAGGTCAAATTCCATGGATGGGCGGCTGTTGCTGCAGGTCGGTCACGGGAGCGGCACTGCCCGCCGAGGGGGAGGACGCAGGTGCGGAAGCCGGCGAAGGCGGCAGCGCGGCCTCGGCGCGGCGCGCGGCGCGCAGGTGCTTCCACCAGCGGGGCACCATGCCCAGCACGCCGACGGCGACCCCGAGGGCGAAGGCTGACAGCACCACCAGCACCAGCGGCGCGGTCCAGTGGGTGCCGAAGAAGAAATGCACCGTCGCGTCCTGCTGGTTGTTCAGTGCGAAGGCGAAGAGGGTGAAAAAAATGGCTGCCTTGAGCAGCCACAGGAAATACTTCATGCCATGCGTCTCCTCGATGGTGGGAGGATTCTACGGTCAGGCCCGCCCCGCGCACGCGTGCCGGGTATGGGTGCGGCGTGCTCCGTCAGGCGGCGTCGGATGCGTCGGTCGCGGTGCCGATGCCCATCTCGGCGGTACGCCGGTCCACGGCCTCGCGCAGCGCCTTGCCCGGCTTGAAATGCGGAACGCGCTTCTCGGGAATGTGGACTGCCTCACCGCTGCGGGGATTGCGCCCCATGCGGGGCGGCCTGCGGTTGACCGAAAAGCTGCCGAACCCGCGCACTTCGATGCGGTGGCCACGCACCAGCGCATCGCCCACGGCATCCAGGATGGTCTTGACGGCGGCTTCGGCATCGCGTTGCGTGAGCTGGCCGAAGCGGGCGGCAAGTTCTTCGACGAGGTCTGATCGGGTCATGGGGTCCGGTCTGTGGCGCCAGGGGGTCGGCGAAAAATGTGGTCCATGCCGGAGCGCCGACGTTGTGCGCGGCGCTGTGGCTTGGGTCGGGAATGCGCACTGGGAAAAAAGCGGCGGGCGCACGAGGCGCCCGCCGCTTGCGGCCGTGCAGGCACGGCCTTTCTCTGCCTTGCGGGCTCAGGTTCCGATTACTTGTCGGAGTTGTCCAGCTTGGCGCGCAGCAGGGCGCCCAGGCTGGTCGTGCCGGCGCTTTCGCGG
>CAJYRH010000124.1 GCA_913776795.1 uncultured Pseudorhodoferax sp.
GCCAGGTTCTGCACCAGCACGTCGGCGCCAAGCAGCAGCTTCTGGAGCACGTCCATCGCGTCGGGGTTCTTGAGGTCCAGCGTCAGGCTCTCCTTGGACCGGTTGGTCCAGACGAAGTGGGATGAAAGTCCCTTGACGCGCTGGTCGTAGGCGCGCGCGAAGTCGCCCACCTCGGGCCGCTCGACCTTGATGACGCGCGCGCCCAGATCGGCCAGCTGGTGGGTGCAGAACGGGGCGGCGATGGCGTGCTCGAGCGAGACGACGGTGATGCCTTGGAGCGGGAGGGTCATGGCGGATGGAACGGTGCGGAAATTAGTCGACGGAAGCGCCGGAGGACTTGACGATGCGCGCCCACTTGGCGAGGTCGTCGTTCAACAGCGCGGTGAACTGCGCGGGCGTGGTCGGCGGCGCGATCTCCACGCCCTGCTGCTCCAGCTTGTCGCGCAGGTCCTTGGCGGCCAGGGCCTTGCGCATGCCCTCTTCGAGCTGGGCCTGCACCGGCGCCGGCATGCCTGCGGGGCCGAACAGGCCGATCCAGAGCTGGCCGTCGTAGCCCGGCACCGCCTCGGCGATGGCCGGCACGTTGGGCAGCGTCGGCGAGCGCCTGGCACCGCTCACGGCAATGGCGCGCAGCTTGCCGGCCTGGATGTGCGAGAGCGCGGACGGCAGGCTCGCGAACAGCATGGGCAGCTGGCCGCCCAGCACGTCGTTCAGCGCCGGCGCCACGCCCTTGTAGGGCACGTGCTGCAGCTTGAGCCCAGCCATGCTGTTGAGCATCTCGCCCAGCAGATGGTTCAGCGTGCCGTTGCCGGCCGAGGCGTACTGCAGCGTGTCGCCGCTCTTGCGGGCCAGGGCCAGGAACTCGGTGAGGTTCTGTGCCGGGAAGGACGGATGGACCAGCAGCACGTTGGGCACGGCACCGACCAAACCCAGCGGCACGAAGTCCTTGACCGGGTCGAAGCCCGGGTTCTTGTACAGCGCAGGGTTGATGGCCTGGCTGCTGCTGATGGTCATGAGCAGGCTGTGGCCGTCCTTGGGGCCACGCGCCACGTACTGGGTGCCGATGTTGCCGCCGGCACCGGGCCGGTTCTCGACCACGGCGCTGCCGCCCAGCACCTCGCCCAGCTTCTGGCCGACGACGCGGCCCACGATGTCGTTGGTGCCGCCGGCCGCCTGCGGCACGATGAGCACGATGGGGCGCGACGGGAACGCCTGCTGCGCGGCGGTCGGCGACGCCAGGGCGCCGGTGGCAGCCAGCGTGGCCGCCGCGACCAGCGCGCGGCGAGAGAGGCGGATGGAACCCATGGATTTGTCTCCGGCCGCACGCCACGCGCGCGGACCTTGGCGTTGAAAGCGCCGATCATCGCCCCCGCCGCACCGGCCGGGCAATCTGTGATTTCGGAATCCAGGCTTCTGCGCGGCCGAAGGCTGGTAGCCTGCGCGCCATGCAATTCGAACTGTCGGACCTGCGCCTGTTCGTGGCCGTGGCGGAGCTCGGCAGCCTCACGCGTGCCGCCGCGCGGCAGCACCTGTCGCTGGCAGCCACCAGCGCGCGCATCAAGGCACTGGAGACGCAGGCCGGGCTCGGCCTCTTCGCGCGCGAGGCACGCGGCCTGCGTCTGCTGCCGCCCGGCGAGGCCTTCCTGCACCACGCGCGGCTCGTGCTCCACCAGGCCGAGCAACTGCGCACCGACCTGCAGGCCTACCGCGGCGGGCTGCAGGGCCACCTGCGCGTGTTCGCCAACACCACTGCGGTGACCGACATCCTGCCGGCGCTGCTGCCCGGGTTCCTCAAACAGCACGCGCGGGTCAATGTCGAGCTGCGCGAGCAGCCCAATGCGCTAATTCCCCGCGGCGTGCTGGACGGGCGGGCCGACCTGGGCATCGTCGCGGGCCAGGTCGACACGCTGGGCCTGCAGGCCGTCCACTTCAGCACCGACCGGCTGGTGCTCGTGACGGCGCGCCACCACCGCTTCGCGCGGCGGCGCAGCATCGCCTTCGCCGAAACGCTGGGCGAAGATGCCATCGGCATGCAGCCCGGCAGCACGCTGCAGGACTTCCTGCACCAGATCACCGAACGGCTGGGCGGCAAGCAGAAGCTGCGCATCCAGCTCGGCAGCTTCGATGCCATGTGCCGCATGATCGGCAGCGGCGTGGGCATCGGTGTGGTGCCCGAATCGGCGGCGCTGCGCAACCGCGATGCGATGCGGCTGGCGCTGGTGAACCTGCGGGACGATTGGTGCGTGCGCGAGCGCTACCTGCTCATGCGCGACCAGGCCGCACTGCCGCAGTACGCATGCGCCCTGGTCGACGCGCTGTGCGCGGCCGGCCGGCGCTGATCAGCGCGGCAGCGCCGAGGCCGCGCGCGCCAGCATCTCGATGCGGCTCCAGTCGCCGGAGGCGATCGCATCGTTCGGCACGATCCAGGAGCCACCCACGCAGGCCACGTTGGACAGCGCGAGGAACTCGCCCGCGTTGGCCGCGCTCACGCCGCCGGTGGGGCAGAACCTGACCTCGCCGAACGGCCCCTGCCAGGCCTTGAGCATGGGGATGCCACCGGCCTGCAACGCCGGGAAAAACTTCAGTTCGGTGAAGCCGTCCTCCTGCGCCATCATGATCTCGCTGCCCGTGGCCACGCCGGGCAGCAGCGCCAGACCGGCGTCGCGGCAGGCCTGGCCCACCTTGCTGGTGTAGCCCGGGCTCACGCCGAAACGCGCGCCCGCGCGCACCGACGCCACCACGTCGGCCACGCTGCGGATGGTGCCGGCACCGACAACGGCCTCGGGCACGTCGCGCGCGATGGCCTCCATGCAGGCCAGCGCCTGCGGCGTGCGCAGCGTCACCTCGAGCATGCGGATGCCGCCGGCCAGCAGCGCACGCGCCAGGGGCACCGCATGCGCCACCTCGTGCAGCACGATGACGGGGATGACGGGTGCGTCCTGCATCACCTCGCGGGCGGTGAGCTGGACAGAGGTGGAATTCAAAGCCATGTCGGCGCTCCTTCTTCTGCAGTGGCGGCATTGCGGCGCATGCCGGCGAACAAATCACGGCCCAGGTCCAGGCCGTTGGCGGTGCGCAGGGCCTCGGGCATGGTGGCCAGCGGGCGGGCCTCCCATTCGGCCTGCGGCACCAGCACGTCGAGCCGGCCGGCGGGCGCGTCCAGGCGCACCACGTCGCCGTCGCGCAGCCTGGCCAACGGGCCGCCGGCGGCCGCCTCGGGCGAGACGTGGATGGCGGCCGGCACCTTGCCCGAGGCACCGCTCATGCGGCCGTCGGTGACCAGTGCGACCTTGAAGCCCTTGCCCTGCAGCACCGCCAGCGGCGGCGTGAGCTTGTGCAGCTCGGGCATGCCGTTGGCCTGCGGGCCCTGCCAGCGCACGACGCAGACGATGTCGCGCTCCAGCTCGCCTGCCGCGAAGGCCTGCTGCAACGCCTCCTGCGAATCGAAGATGCGGGCCGGGGCCTCCACCACGTGCCGGTCGTCCGGCACGGAGGACACCTTGATCACGCTGCGGCCCAGCGGGCCCTGCAGCAGCTGCAGGCCACCCGTCGGGCTGAACGGCGCCGTGGCGGGCCGCACGATGGTTTCGTCCTTGCTGGCGCCGGTCGGCTGCCACCGCAACGACGGGGTCGCGGCGTCGGCCAGGAAAGGTTCGTGCGTGTACTCGCGGATGCCACCTGCGCGCACCGTCAGCACGTCGGCGTGCATGAGGCCGGCATCCAGCAGTTCGCGGATGACATAGCCCGTGCCGCCAGCGGCCTGGAACTGGTTCACATCGGCGCTTCCGTTGGGATAGACGCGGGCCAGCAGCGGCACCACGTTCGACAGCGCGGCGAAATCGTCCCAGTCGATGGTGATGCCGGCCGAACGCGCGACGGCCACCCAGTGGATCAGGTGGTTCGTCGAACCGCCTGTGGCCAGCAGCGCCACCATGGCGTTGACGATGGCGCGCTCGTCCACGATATGACCGATGGGGGCGACCGCGGAACGCTGCGGCGCAGCCACGCCGTCCAGCGCCGTGCCCCAGCCCAGCACCGTGCGCGCAGCCTCCCGGGTGAGTTCTTCGCGCAGCGCCCCGCCCGGTGCGACGAAAGCCGTGCTGGGCACGTGCAGGCCCATGGCTTCGAGCAGCATCTGGTTGCTGTTGGCCGTGCCGTAGAAGGTGCACGTGCCGGCCGCGTGGTAGGCGGCCGACTCGGCCTCCAGCAGTTCCTTGCGGCCGACCAGGCCCTGCGCGGCCTGCTCGCGCACCTTGGCCTTGGCGTTGTTCGACAGGCCCGAGGGCATGGGGCCGGCCGGCACGAACACGGTGGGCAGGTGCCCGAAGTGCAGCGCGCCGATGAGCAGGCCCGGCACGATCTTGTCGCACACGCCCAGCAGCAGCGCCGCGTCGAACATGTCGTGCGTGAGCGCCACGGCCGTGGCCATGGCGATCACGTCGCGGCTGAACAGTGAAAGCTCCATGCCGGGCAGTCCCTGGGTCACCCCGTCGCACATCGCCGGCACGCCACCGGCCACCTGGGCGGTGGCGCCGAACCGGCGGGCCTCCTCCTTGACGAGATCCGGGAAGTGCTGCAGCGGCTGGTGCGCCGAGAGCATGTCGTTGTAGGCGTTGACGATGCCGATGTTGGGCGCACGCTCGGCCACGACCTTGAACTTGTCGGTGGACGGCATGGCCGCGAAGGCGTGCGCCACGTTGGCGCAGCCCATGCGGTCGGCGCCGCGCGTGCGCGCGGCCATGGCGGCCAGGCGCTCAAGGTAGGCGGTGCGCGCGGGCGCGCTGCGCGTGCGGATGCGGTCGGTGACGGCGGCGACGGTGGTGTGGGTGGTCATCGTGGTGCGCCGGCAGGCGGCTCGGCGGGGCGTGGGGGGAGTGCGCGACGATCCTACCCCCGAAGCAGAGCCTCCCGGCCGCTGGGGGTTACCAGTGGGTTACGAACGCAACCCGGGAGCGCGCGCCCTGCCGCGGCTTGCTAGAGTTGCGGGCGTGAAGCCGAATGCCCACCCCGCGCCGCTGCGCGATCCGCTGCCCATGCTCGAGCGCACGCGACGGGAATGGGGCGGCCAGGACGACTACTGGGTGTTCGGCTACGGCTCGCTGATCTGGCGGCCCGAGTTCGAGCACGTGGAACACCGGCTGGCGCGCGTGCACGGCTGGCACCGCGCGCTCAAGATGTGGAGCCGCATCAACCGCGGCACGCCCGAATGCCCGGGCCTGGTGTTCGCGCTGCTGACGGGCGGCAGCTGCCAGGGCGTGGTGTTCCGCATCCCCCAGCGCGACGGCGACGCAGTGCTGGAGCGCCTGTGGGCGCGCGAGATGCTGACGGGCGTGTACGACCCGCGCTGGCTGCACTGCAACACGCCCGAGGGGCCGGTCAAGGCGCTGGCCTTCACCCTGTCGCGCCGCAGCCCGAGCTTCACGCGCACGCTCAGCGATGAAGACTACCGGCGCGTCTTCACGCAGTCCTGCGGACGCTTCGGCACCACGCTGGATTACGCGCGCGAGACGTTCGAGAGCCTCAAGAAGCACCAGATCCGCGACAAGGCGCTGGAGAAGCTGCTCAGGCTCGCCGGCTGAGCAGCAGCCGCTCGGCCCGCGCGAGTTCGTCCAGCGTGTCGATGTCGGTGACGCAGCCGGGGCCGTCGAGCACGAGCTCCAGCAGCTGACCTGCGCGCTTGCGCGCCTGCACGACGGCGGCAGCGCCGGCCTCGCCCGACAGGGCCAGCAGTTCGTCGCGGCAGTCCGACGCGAAACCCACCGGGTGGCCGCGCACGCCGCCGTGCTGCGGCAGCACCACCGCCGCCCGGTCCAGCGCCGCTGCCACACGCAGCAGCGCCGCCGGCTCGATCAGCGGCAGGTCGCCCGGAAGCACCAGCCAGCCACAGGCCCCCTGCGTGGCGCGCACCGCCGCAGCGATGGAATCGCCCATGCCCGGATGGCCGGCATCTTCCAGGTGCCAGGCCAGGCCGCTGGCGCGCACGGCGTCCAGCGTGTGCTGCAGCACCGGCTTGCCGGCCAGCAGGGCCTGCAGCTTGTGCACCTGGCCGCCCGAGGCGCGGAAGCGCTCGCCGCGGCCGGAGGCGAGGACCAGGACAACGGGCGGAGCGGCGGGCAGGTGCACAAGCTGCAGGCCCTGCTGGCCGGCAAGCCGGTGCTGCAGCACACGCTGGACGCCGTGCGCGCCAGCGGCCT
>CAJYRH010000125.1 GCA_913776795.1 uncultured Pseudorhodoferax sp.
CTGCAAGTCGCCGGCATGGTGGGCGACGGCCTGTCGGCCGTGAGCGAGGCGCTGCGCCTTCTGCCGCAGGTGCTTTTCCTGGACATCCGCATGCCCGGGCAGGACGGCCTGGCCGCCGCCGCCGCGCTGGCCGAGCTGTGGCCCGACGGCGAGGCGAGGATGCCGCAGCTGGTGTTCGTGACCGCCTACGACGAGTACGCCGTGCGCGCCTTCGATGCCCAGGCCGCCGACTACGTGCTCAAGCCGGTGCAGCCCGAACGGTTGCGCCGTACCGTGGCGCGCCTGCAGCAGGCGCTGGCCATGGCCGCGGCCGAGCCGGCGCCGGCCGGTGCGCTGGAGCAGCAGCTCGACCAGTGGCGCCGCCTGCTGCACGCCGCCGCCGCTGGCGCGCCCGCGGCACCGCTGCGCTTCATCGCCGCCGGCGACGCCGGCGGTGCCAGCGTGCGCATGGTGCCCATCGACGAGGTGCTGTACTTCGAGGCGGCCGACAAGTACGTGCGCGTGCTGACCGCCGGCGAGGAGCACCTGATCCGCACGCCGCTCAAGCAGCTGTTGCCGCAGCTGGACGCGCAGCGCTTCTGGCAGGTGCACCGGGCCGTGGTGGTGCGCGCCGACGCCATCGCGCAGGTGCAGCGCGACGAGGCCGGCCGGCTGCACCTGCGCCTGCGCGGCCGCCCGGACGAGCGCATCGCCGTGAGCCGGCTCTACACCCACCTGTTCAAGGCCATGTAGGCCGCCCGGGGGCGGCACAATCGCGGCCCCATGGCACCTCCCCAGCAGCTTCTCGTGGCCGGCGGCGGCATCGGCGGCCTGGCCGCTGCGCTGGCCTGCGCACGCCAGGGCTGGCGTGTGCGGGTGTTCGAGCGTGCCGAGGCCTTCACCGAAGTAGGCGCCGGCGTCCAGTTGGGGCCCAACGTGGTGCGGCTGCTGCAGGCCTGGGGCCTGGGCGGCCCGCTGCAGTCCGTGGCTGCCTTTCCGGCGCGGCTGCGCGTGCGCGATGCGGCGAGCGGTGCGCCGTTGGCCACGCTGGACCTGGCGGCCATGCCCGCTCGCTACGGCGCGCCCTACGCCACCATCCACCGTGCCGACCTGCTGGCCCTGTTGCACGGTGCGGTGGCCCACCTCGCCGGGGTGGCGCTGTCGCTGGACCGCCGCGTGCAGGCCTTCGACGACGACGGCCAGCGCGTGCTGCTGCACACCTTGCAAGGCGCCGGCGGCGCGCCCGAGCCGGTCGAGGGCGATGCACTGCTCGGCGCAGATGGCCTGTGGAGCGGCGTGCGCGCCCAGCTGCTTGCCGATGGCCCGCCGCGCCTGACAGGCCACCTGGCCTACCGCGCGCTGCTGCCGCAGGCCGACCTGCCGGCCGCGCTGCGCAGCGCCGAGGTCACGGCCTGGCTGGGGCCGCGCCTGCACCTGGTCAGCTACCCCGTGCGCGGCGGCGAGGCACTGAACGTGGTCGCCTTCGTGCACGGCCAGCCGCCCGGCGGCGAACGCGGTGCCACGCCCGATGCGCTGGCCGACTGGGACCATGCGACCAACGCTGCCGATCTGCAGGCCGCCATGGCCGGCTGCTGCACACCGCTGCAGGATCTCGTGCGCGCCGTGCCGGCCTGGCGGCTGTGGGTGCTGGCCGACAGGCCGCCGCTGCGCGCGGCCAGTGAACAGGCGCGCGGCCGCGTGGCCCTGCTGGGCGATGCCGCCCACCCCATGCGGCCCTACCTGGCCCAGGGCGCCGGCATGGCCATCGAGGACGCCGAAGCGCTCGGCCGCGCCCTGGGACGGGCCGGCGCGGCCGGCGGCGCCGTGCCCATGCTGCTCGCGCGCTACGCGCAGGAGCGCTGGCAGCGCAACGCGCGCGTGCAGGCCCGGGCGCTGCGCAACGGCCGCATCTTCCATGCGACGGGGCCGGTCCGCTGGGGCCGCAACCTGTCGCTGCGGCTGCTCGGCGAGCGCCTGCTGGACATGCCCTGGCTGTACGGGCCGCCGCAGTCCGCGCGATGAACTGCGAATGCGACGATCTCCCAGCGCGGGGACATTCGGGCACACCTATACTCCGGCCTCCCTTGGGGAGTAGCCGGCTTCCGCTCCGTCCGGAAGCGCCTGCGTCAACACACTCGGCATCCCGCATGCTGTGGCGCAGGCAACCGTTGCACGGTTGGCGAGACCATCGGCATGGCCCCGCGACGCAGGTCGGGCAGCGGGACCCTGCCTTTGCGTTTTTGCCCGGCCGCTGCACGAGTCCCCCATGAATCTCGCTTCCACCGTCCTGCTGGCCCTGGCCATGTCGACCGATGCCTTCGCCGCAGCCGTCGGCAAGGGCACCTCCCTGCACCAGCCCCGCTGGTCCGAAGCGCTGCGCACCGGCGCCATCTTCGGCGTGATCGAGGCCATCACGCCCGTCGTCGGCTGGGCGCTGGGCTCCGTCGCGTCGGATTACGTCAAGGACTGGGACCACTGGATCGCGTTCACGCTGCTGTGCATCCTCGGCCTGCGCATGCTGGTCGGCGCGCTGCGCACGCCCGACACGGTGCCCGAGGACAAGCCCAGCCGGCATGGCTTCTGGCTGCTCGCCATCACCGGCTTTGCCACGAGCATCGACGCCATGGCGGTCGGCGTGGGGCTGGCCTTCCTGGACGTCGACATCCTGCCGGTGGCCGCCGCCATCGGCCTGGCCACCTTCGCCATGGTCACGCTGGGCGTGATGGTGGGCCGCCTGCTGGGCAACATCGCGGGCCGCTGGGCCGAGGCCATCGGCGGCGTGCTGCTGATCGGCATCGGCGCGGTGATCCTGTTTGAACACCTCACCGCACTCTGAGCTTGCGGCCGGTTCAGCGCAGAATGAACCTGGTCACGCCCTTGGCGGCGATCCCCAGCATGCCCAGGCCAGCCCGGGCAACAGCACGACGGTGCCGACCCGGCCCGCCTTGGCGTCGCGCGCCAGCTGCAGCATCAACAGCCTGAAGCGCACGAAGGCGACAGGCCAACAGGCCGAAGGTCATGCCGATCCAGGCGATCTGGGCCTCTGCACCGCCGAACCTGCTTTCAGGCGACCAAATCGCGTCGGGCATGCCAGCTCGCACGGGCAAGCCGGGGCGCGACAAGCCCGGCAGCGGGCAGCGCGACAGCTCGGCCCAGCCATGCGCCAGACAGCGCGGCGGCGCGCTGGCGCCGGCCTAGCGCACGGCATGGCGCAGGCTTTCGGTCACGGCACCCATGGCCTGGTAGCGGGGCGTGCGCCATGCCCCATGGCGCGCTACAGGCCGCGTTGACCTGCATCAAGCGGCCAGGTCAGTGGCGCGGCGTCTTGGGCTGGACGTCTTCCACGTCCTGCGTGATGGCACCTGGCGGGCTGAACGGGGACGGTTCTCCGGACGCGGCTTCCTGCGCGGCGCGGCCGCGCGGGCGGGTGGCCTGCTGCTGCCAGTCGCGGTAGCGGCGCCAGCTGGCGGCGGGGTCGATGCCCATGCCGCCGAAACGCAGGATCACAGGCCGGCCCGTGAGCCTGGCCCACAGCAAACGCAAGCCGAACACCACGGCCAGAACGGCGGCCGCCAGCACCAGGCCTGCCGCGACCACCAGGCCGGCGGCGAGCATGGCCACCTGCAACATCAGGCGTACGAGGCCCGCTACGAAATCACCCACGGCCCCATCACTCCTTTGTTGCACGCCCGCGATCATCAATGCACCACCCGGTCGAAGCGGAACTCACCCGGCGAGTGGATCGGGTCCACGTCGACCGGGATCACCGCCTTGGGCGCGAAGCGCCCTTCCAGCAGCATCTTCGAGAGCGGGTTCTCGATGCGCTGCTGGATCGCCCGCTTCAGCGGACGGGCACCATACACCGGATCGAAACCGACCTTGGCCAACTCCGCAAGCGCGGCAGGGGAAACTTCAAGCGCCATGTCCAGATGCGCCAGCCGGTCGCGCAGCGCCCGGATCTGGATGCTGGCGATGGCCTCGATGTGCTGCGCGTCCAGGCCATGGAACACCACGGTCTCGTCGATGCGGTTCAGGAACTCGGGCCGGAAGTGGTTCTTGAGCTCGCCCTGCACCGCTTCCTTGATGTCGTCCGCGTCCTGGCCGACCATGGACTGGATCAGGTGCGAGCCGATGTTGCTGGTCATCACGATCACGGTGTTCTTGAAGTCCACGGTGCGGCCCTGGCCATCGGTCAGGCGGCCATCGTCCAGCACCTGCAGCAGCACGTTGAACACGTCCGGGTGCGCCTTCTCGACCTCGTCGAGCAGCAGCACGCTGTAGGGCTTGCGCCGCACGGCCTCGGTCAGGTAGCCGCCCTCGTCGTAGCCGACGTAGCCGGGCGGCGCACCGATCAGGCGGGCCACGGAGTGCTTCTCCATGAACTCGCTCATGTCGATGCGGATCAGGTGGTCCTCCGAGTCGAACAGGAAGCCCGCCAGCGCCTTGCACAACTCGGTCTTGCCGACGCCGGTGGGCCCCAGGAACAGGAACGAGCCGGTCGGCCGGTTCGGGTCGGACAGGCCGGCGCGCGAGCGCCGGATGGCATTGGCCACGGCCGCGATGGCCTCGTCCTGGCCCACCACGCGCTGGTGCAGCTTGTCTTCCATGTGCAGCAGCTTCTCGCGCTCGCCCTGCATGAGCTTGGACACGGGGATGCCGGTGGCGCGCGCCACGACCTCGGCGATCTCCTCGGTGCCGACCTGGGTGCGCAGCAGGCGCGGGCCGCTCTCCGTGCCCTTGCCGGCTTCCTTGTCCTGTGCTTCCTTGAGCTTCTTCTCCAGTTCCGGCAGCTTGCCGTACTGGATCTCTGCAACCTTGTTGAAGTCGCCCTTGCGCTTGAGCTCCTCGACCTTGAAGCGGAACTTCTCGATCTCCTCCATGACCTCCTTGGAGCCGAGCGCCTCGGCCTTCTCGGCCTGCCAGACCTCGTCGAGGTCGGCGATCTCCTTCTGCAGCTTGGCGATCTCGTCCTCGATCAGGCCGAAGCGCTTCTGCGAAGACTCGTCCTTCTCGCGGCGCACGGCCTCGCGCTCGATCTGGAGCTGGATCAAACGGCGGTCCAGCCGGTCCATGACCTCGGGCTTGGAATCCATCTCGATCTTGATCTTGGCCGCGGCCTCGTCGATCAGGTCGATGGCCTTGTCGGGCAGGAAGCGGTCGGTGATGTAGCGGTGCGACAGCTCGGCCGCGGCCACGATGGCCGGGTCGGTGATCTGCACGCCGTGGTGCGCCTCGTACTTGTTCTGCAGGCCGCGCAGGATGGCGATGGTGGCCTCCACGGTTGGCTCGCCCACGAGGATCTTCTGGAAGCGGCGCTCCAGCGCAGCATCCTTCTCGATGTACTTGCGGTATTCGTCCAGCGTGGTGGCGCCCACGCAGTGCAGCTCGCCGCGCGCCAGCGCGGGCTTGAGCATGTTGCCGGCGTCCATCGCGCCCTCGGCCTTGCCGGCGCCGACCATGGTGTGCAGCTCGTCGATGAAGACGATGGTCTGGCCCTCGTCCTTGGCCAGCTCGTTCAGCACGCTCTTCAGCCGCTCTTCGAACTCGCCGCGGTACTTGGCACCGGCCAGCAGTGCCGCCATGTCGAGCGACAGCACGCGCTTGCCCTTGAGCGACTCGGGCACCTCGCCGGCCACGATGCGCTGGGCCAGGCCCTCGACGATGGCCGTCTTGCCGACGCCGGGCTCGCCGATCAGCACGGGGTTGTTCTTGCTGCGGCGCTGCAGTACCTGGATGGCGCGGCGGATCTCGTCGTCGCGGCCGATCACGGGGTCGAGCTTGCCCATGCGGGCGCGCTCGGTCAGGTCCAGCGTGTACTTCTTGAGGGCCTCGCGCTGGCCTTCGGCCTCGGCGCTGTCGACCTTCTGGCCACCGCGCACGGCGTCAATGGCCGATTCGAGCGACTTGCGCGTGACGCCATGCTCGCGCAGCAGCCTGGCGGAGTCGAGCTTGCTGTCCACGTAGGCCAGCAGGAACAGTTCGCCGGCAATGAACTGGTCGCCGCGCTTGAGCGCTTCCTTCTCGGAAGCCTGCAGCAGCGTCACGAGGTCGCGGTCGGGCTGCACTTGCTCCTGGCCCTGTACCTGGGGCAGGCGCTTGACGGCGCCTTCGGCCGCGGCCAGCAGTCCCTGCACGTTGGCGCCGGCACGTTCGAGAAGCGGCCGCGGGCCGTCCTGCTGCTTGAGCATGGCCGCCAGCACATGCTGGGGCGTGATGTAGGCGTTGTCGTTAGCCAACGCCAGGGACTGGGCATCGCCCAGGGCCTCCTGGAACTTGGTGGTGAGCTTGTCGATTCGCATGTTCGAGTTCTCCGAATTGCAACGAACATGGGGCGAGGATGCGCC
>CAJYRH010000126.1 GCA_913776795.1 uncultured Pseudorhodoferax sp.
TGGTGTACCAGCCACAGCGCGACCTGCGCACCCGGGCGCTCGTGGGGCTGGAGGCGCTGCTGCGTTGGCGCACCAAGGACGGCCGCATGGTGCCGCCGGACCAATTCATTCCGGTGGCCGAGCACTCCGGTCTGATCGTGCCGTTGGGCCAGTGGGTGCTGTCCACCGCCTGCGCCACCATGCGCGAGATGCTCGCGCTGGGCTGCGCGCCGCGCCGCATGGCGGTCAACGTCTCCGTCGCGCAACTGCGCGACCCGGGCTTCCTGGAAACGGTGCGCACGGCGCTTGCAGCCCATGGCCTGCAGGGCCACCACCTGGAGCTGGAGATCACCGAATCGGTGGCCGTGCTGCCCACGCAGCTGCTGGAGTCCACACTGTCGGCGCTGCGCGCCGACGGCATCACGATCGCGATCGACGACTTCGGCACCGGCTACTCCTCGCTGAGCTACCTGGAGCGGCTGCCGCTGGACCGCATCAAGATCGACCGCGGCTTCGTGCGCCAGCTGCGCGAGGCCCAGGGCGCGCGCATCGCCGAAACCGTCACGCAGCTGGGCCGCAAGCTGGGCCTGCAGGTGCTGGCCGAGGGCATCGAGGACGCGGCCACCTGGCAGGCGCTGGTGGACATGGGCTGCCACGAGGGGCAGGGCTTTCACATCGCGCCGCCGATGGCGCATGACGCGCTGCTGGACTGGCTCCGGTGCGCGGAGCCGGCCGAGCCCGCCGTGGCCTGAGCAATGCCTTTCGGGACGCGAGGTTTGGCGGCGGACGGCGCCTGCGGTGCTGTAATGGAACGATGGTCGATGCAGGATTCGGAACGCGCGAGACGCCCGGGGTGCGGCTGCTCGTGGTCGGCGGTGGCATTGCGGGTCTGGAGATCGCCACCGTGCTCGGGCGCCGCTGGCGCGGCCGGCCCGGTGCGCCCACGGTCACGCTGCTGGACCGCGACGCCGCCCATGTCTGGAAGCCCATGCTGCACACCATCGCGGCCGGAACGCGCGACATCGCCCAGCAGCAGACCACCTACGTGGCGCAGGCGCGCGATGCGGGCTTCGTCTATCAACCGGGTGCACTGAGCGGCCTGGACCGTGCGCGCCGCGTGGTGCAGGTCGCGCCGCTGCACGCGGAGGATGGCCGACTGCTGGTTCCGGCGCGCGAGCTGCCCTACGACCTGCTGGTGCTGGCCGTCGGCAGCCAGGCCAACGACTTCGGCACGCCGGGCGTGGCGGCGCATTGCCACGCCATCGATTCGCGGCTGCAGGCCGATGCCTTCAACCGGGAAGTACGGCTGCGCATGCTGCAATGCGTGGCCATGGCGCAGCCGCTGTCCATCGCCATCGTGGGCGGCGGCGCCACCGGCGTGGAGCTGGCCGCCGAGCTCGTGCAGCTGACCGAGACCGCCGAGGCCTATGGCGCCAGGGGGCTGGGCGAACGCCTCACGATCACGCTGGTGGAGGCCGGGCCCCGGCTGCTGGCCGCATTCCCACAGGACATCTCCGCCGCCACGCAGCAGCGCCTGCAGTCGCTGGGCGTGCGCGTGCGCACCGGCACCCAGGTCAAGGCGGCCCGCGCCGACGGCCTGGAGCTGGCCGATGGCAGCCTGCTGGCCGCCACGCTGCAGGTCTGGGCGGCCGGCGTGCAGGGGCCTGCCGTGCTGACGGCGCTGGACGGGCTGGAGACCAACCGCAACCAGCAGCTGCGGGTCACCTCTTCGCTGCAGACCACGCGCGACGACGCCATCTATGCGGTGGGCGACTGCGCCAGCCTGCAGCTGGCAGGCAGCGAACGCCCGCTGCCGCCGACCGCGCAGGTCGCGCACCAGCAGGCCCGTCACCTGGTGCGCCACCTGCCCGATGTGCTGGCCGGCGGCCGGCCGGTGCCGCCGTTTTGCTTCCGCGACTTCGGCGCGCTGGTCTCGCTGGCCGATTACGACGCCTTCGGCTCGCTGGGCCAGTTCGGCTTCTTCGACGGCGGCATCATCCGCGGCCGGCTCGCCCAGCTGAGCCACGCCATGCTGTACCGCAGCCACCAGGCGCGGCTGCACGGCTTCTGGCGCGGCGGGTTGCTCTGGCTGGCCGACCGCATCCGGGCGCGCGTGCGACCGCCGATTCGGCTGGACTGAACTACAACAGCCAGTCGATCGGCAGCCAGGACAGCATGCGCACGCCCAGCCGCAACCACAGGCTGGTGCCGGGTTCCTGCGCCAGCACACGGGGCGGGTCGCTGCGGCCGTCCAGCCACTGCAGGCGGTCCTGCGGCCCCAGCTGCACCTGGTAGCCACGCAGGTGCGCCTTCTCGCGCAGCTGGCGGTCGAGCTGCGCAGCCAGCACCGGGCTGTCGATGACGAAGCCCAGCTCGGTGTTGCGCCGGGTCGAGCGCGGGTCGAAGTTGAACGAGCCCACGAACAGCTGGCGACGGTCCACCACGAAGGTCCTGGCGTGCAGGCTCTCCGCCGAACTGCTGCCCAGGCGCGGCTTGGCGTCCGGTGCCTGCGTGTCGGCATCGCGCCGCATCTCGTAGAGCTGCACGCCGGCACGCAGCAGCGGCACGCGCCAGGGCAGGTAGCCCGCGTGGACGACAGCCACGTCCGTCGCCTCCAGCGCATTGGCGAGCATGGGCACCTCCACGCCGCGGTCCGCCAGTTTCT
>CAJYRH010000127.1 GCA_913776795.1 uncultured Pseudorhodoferax sp.
GCGGTGCAGGCAGGCCGGGCGGGCGCGGTGCAGGCAGGCCGGGCGGGCGCGGTGCAGGCAGGCCAAGCGGGGACGGCGCAGTCAGGCCAAGCCAAGCCGGGCCAGGCCGGGCCACCCACGTCACGCCACGACCTCAGTGGGCCTGGTCCCAGTTCGCGCCGAACCCCACCTCGGCCAGCAGCGGCACCTTGAGGCTGGCCACGCTGGCCATGAGCCGCGGCACCTCGGTGCGCACCCAGTCGGTTTCTTCCTCGGGCAGCTCGAAGACCAGTTCGTCGTGCACCTGCATCACGATGCGCGTGGACTGGCCGGTGCGGTCGAGCTCGGCCTGCACCGCGATCATGGCCAGCTTGATGAGGTCCGCAGCCGTGCCCTGCATGGGTGCATTGATGGCCTGGCGCTCGGCCGCAGCGCGGCGCGGACCGCTGCCACCCTGGATCTCCGGCAGCACGATGCGCCGCCCGAACAGAGTTTCCACATAGCCTTGTTCTGCGGCCCGGGCCCGCGTCCCGTCCATGTAGCGCTTGACCCCGGCGAAGCGGTCGAAGTAGCGGTCGATGTAATTCTTGGCTGCCTTCTGGTCGATGCCCAGGTTGCTGGCCAGGCCGAAGGCGCCCATGCCGTAGATCAGGCCGAAGTTGATGACCTTGGCGTAACGGCGCTGCTCGCTGCTGACGGCGTCCACGGCCACGCCGAAGACCTCCGCCGCCGTCGCACGGTGCACGTCGCGGCCTTCGGCGAAGGCGGCCAGCAGGCCCGGGTCCTCGCTGATGTGGGCCATGATGCGCAGCTCGATCTGCGAGTAGTCGGCACTGGCGATCCGGTGGCCCGGCGGCGCGACAAAGGCCTCGCGCACGCGCCGGCCCTCGGGCGTGCGGATCGGGATGTTCTGCAGATTGGGTTCGTTGCTGGACAACCGGCCCGTCACCGCCACGGCCTGCGCGTAGTTGGTGTGCACGCGGCCCGTGATCGGGTTGACCATCAGCGGCAGCTTGTCCGTGTAGGTGCTCTTGAGCTTGGACAACCCGCGGTGTTCCAGCAGTCGCGCAGGCAGCGGGTAGTCGGCTGCGAGTTTTTCCAGCACCTCTTCGTCGGTGGACGGTGCGCCCGTGGCGGTCTTCTTCTGTACCGGAATGCCCAGCTTGCCGAACAGGATTTCGCCGATCTGCTTGGGGCTGCCCATGTTGAAGGGCTGGCCGGCGAGCGCGTAGGCCTCCTGCTCCAGCGCGATCATGCGTTCGGCCAGGGCCTGGCTCTGTTTGTGCAGCACCGCCGCGTCGACCAGCACACCGTGTCGCTCGATGCGCTGCAGCACGGCGCTGGTCGGCATTTCGATCTGCTCATACACATAGCGCCGGCTCGGCGCGGCGGCTGGCTCGACGTCGAGTTCGGGCCACAGCACGCGGTGCACGTCCAGCACCATCTCGCTGTCCTCGCCCGAGTAGGTCGTGGCGGTCTGCACGTCGACCTGGGCGAACGGAATCTGTTTGGCGCCCTTGCCGCAGATGTCCTCGTAGCTCAGTCCCTTGCGGCCCAGGTGGCGGTCGGCGAGGCTTTCCAGGCTGTGCGGCTTGTGCGCCTCGATGACATAGCTCTGCAGCAGCGTGTCGTGTCGCCAGCCGCGCACGGTGATGCCGTGGTTGGCAAATACGTGGCTGTCGTACTTGATGTTCTGGCCGATCTTGCCTGCCGCCTCGTCCTCCAGCCAGGGTTTCAGTTTCGCCAGCACATCCTCCAGCGGCAGCTGCTCGGGTACATCCGCATAGTTGTGGGCGAGCGGGATGTAGGCCGCCTCGTGCGCTTGCAGCGCGAACGAGATGCCGACGATGCGCGCGCGCATCGGGTCCAGGGAATCGGTTTCGGTGTCCACCGCGGCCAGCGCAGCGCAGCGCAGGCGTGCGATCCAGGTGTCCAGGCGCTCCCAGGTCGTGATGGCCTGGTAGTCCCCTGCGGGCGCAGCCGCTGCGCAGGCGGTCGCCGCAGGCGCCTGGGCTGCACCAGGGCCGTCGGCGAACAGGTCGTCCGTCGTGGTGGGTGCCGGCGTGACGGCGGCCAAGCGCGCCTCCAGTTCGCGGGCCATGGTCTTGAAGCCATAGCGCTGGTAGAAGTCCAGCAGCTTCGCAGGGTCCGGCTCGGCGAACTTGAGTGCGTCGAACGCACTTTCGGCAGGCCAGCCGGGCACGTGTTGGGCCAGGTCGCAATCGGTACGGATCGTCACCAGTCGGCGGCCCGTCGGCAGCCAGTCGAGCGCCTTGCGCAGGTTCTCGCCCGCAACGCCCTTGATCGCACCGGCGGCAGCCATCACGCCATCCAGGGAGCCATGCTCGGCCAGCCACTTGACGGCGGTCTTGGGCCCCACTTTGTCGACGCCGGGCACGTTGTCCACGGTGTCCCCGATCAGGGAGAGGTAGTCGACGATGCGTTCTGGAGGCACGCCGAACTTGGCCAGCACGCCGGGCGGGTCCAGCGTCTCGTTGCTCATGGTGTTGATCAGGGTGACGTGCTCGTCCACGAGTTGCGCCATGTCCTTGTCACCGGTGGACACGACCACCTGGCCCCCGCGCGCAGCCATGCTGCGGGCCAGCGTGCCGATCACATCGTCGGCCTCGATGCCGGCGACGGTTAGAACCGGCCAGCCCAGCAGCCGCACCACCTCGTGGATGGGCGCGATCTGCTGCACCAGCGGTTCAGGCATGGCGGCGCGGTTGGCCTTGTATTCAGGGTACCAATCGTCGCGGAAGGTCTTGCCCGGGGCGTCGAAGACGCAGACCGCGTGGGCGGACGGAAACTGCGCGCGCAACTTCGTGAGCATGGCGACCATGCCGTGCAGCGCGCCCGTCGGAAACTGGTCCGGGCCGCGCAGGTCCGGCAACGCGTGGTATGCCCGGTACAGGTAGCTGGACCCGTCGACCAGCAGCAGGGTATTCATGTCGCTCATCGGGTCATTGTGCCTTCGGCGCCCGGGGTGCCGGGCCCACCTACAATGCCGCCCATGCGCGCACTCGCCCTCCTCTTTTTCAGCCTGGCGGCCACGGCTTCGGCCTGGGGCCAGGCTCCAGCCGGCACGGCCGTGGCGTCGCCCCCGCTGGTGGCCGACAACCCGGGCCAGCCCGGCACCGAAAAGCGGATCGAGCACATCCGGATCGAGGACAAGGGCGCACGCATCGACGAGCTGCGGTACGGCGGCGAGCCGCAGAGCATCACCGTGCAGCCTCTGAACAGCGCCCTGCCGGCCTACGAGATCGTGCCCCACAACGGCGCACGGGTGCGGCCGGGCAACGAGCGCGACAGCGCCCAGGGCAACGCCGGGCAGCGGGTCTGGAAAGTCCTCGGCTTCTGACACCGTGGCAGTTTTCACCGAGGTCACGGAGCACGATGCCCAGGCCCTTTTGAACACATTGGGGCTGGGTGCGCTGCGCAAGCTGCGCGGCATCCAGGGCGGCATCGAGAACACCAACTACTTCGTCGACAGCGAGCACGGCCAGCATGTGCTGACGCTGTTTGAGCGCCTGTCGTTCGCGCAGCTGCCGTTCTACCTGCATCTGATGCAGCACCTGGCGCGGCGGGGCATCCCGGTGCCAGACCCCGCGGCGGATGCGCAGGGCGGCATCCTGCACCGCGTGAAAGGCAAGCCAGCCGCGCTCGTCAACCGCCTGCGCGGCGCGAGCGAGCTGGCGCCTGGCCCGGCGCATTGCGCCGCCGTCGGCGCCATGTTGGCCCGCATGCACCTGGCCGGTCGCGACTACGACCGACAGCAGCCCAACCTGCGCGGACTGCCCTGGTGGAACGAGACCGCGCCTGTGGTGCTGCCCCACCTCGAACCGGACCAGGCCTCGCTGCTGCGGAGCGAGCTGGCCTACCAGAACCACGTGGCGGCCTCGGCCGCCTACGCGGCCCTGCCGCGCGGGCCTGTCCACGCCGACCTGTTCCGCGACAACGTGATGTTCGAGCAGCAGGCCGGGCACGCCCCCGTGCTGACCGGCTTCTTCGACTTCTACTTCGCGGGCGTGGACACCTGGCTGTTCGACATTGCCGTGTGCCTGAACGACTGGTGCATCCTGCTTGCCGATGGCCAGGCGGAAGACGAGCGCACGGCCGCCTTCCTGGAAGCCTACGGCGCCGAGCGCCCCCTGACCGCCCCCGAGCGCGAATTGCTGCCTGCCATGCTGCGGGCCGGCGCACTGCGCTTCTGGATCTCGCGGCTGTGGGACTTTCATCTCCCGCGCGAGGCCGCGCTGTTGACACCTCACGATCCCGGCCACTTCGAGCGCGTGCTGCGCGCCCGCGCGACGCGCTTTGCGCCTGCCTTCGCATGAACCTCAACATCGTTCCCGCCCGCACCGGCGTCCAATGGGTGCGCGCGGGCGTCCAGACCTTTTTTCGCCAGCCTCTGGCCTTGGTCGGCCTGTTCTTCATGTACATGGCCGTGATGCTGATCGTCTCGCAGTTGCCCGCGATCGGTGTGCTGCTGGCAGGGGTGCTGGTGCCTGCCAGCACACTGGGCCTGATGGCCGCCACACGCGAGGCCGCGCAGGGGCGTTTCCCGATGCCGACCGTGCTGGCCAGCGCGTTCCGCGCAGGACAGCAGCGCATGAAGGCCATGCTGGCCCTGGGCCTGGCATACGCCGTGCTGTCCACGCTCGTGTCGCTGACCGTGTCGGCGCTGATGCCCACGCCCGAGGCACCTGCCCAGGCCGGCACGGCGGCCGCCCAGCAGGTCAGCGGCGCAGTGCTGCTCACGCTGCTGCTGCACCTTCCGATCTTCCTGATGTTCTGGCATGCGCCAGCGCTGGTGCATTGGCACGGCGTCACGCCGGCCAAAAGCCTGTTCTTCAGCATCGTGGCGTGCCTGCGCAATGCGCGCGCCTTCCTGGTGTATGGCCTGGCCTGGGCCGGCCTCGTGATGGCCATGGGCATGGTGATCGCGATCTTCGCGACGCTGGTCGGCAGTGCCGAGGCCGCCAGCATGGTCATGATGCCGTTCGCGTTCCTGATGGCCGCGATGATGTCCACATCGATCTGGTTCACCTTCCGAGACTGCTTCGTGGAAAGCGAGACGCCGGCGCTGCCTGCCGAAGCCTGAGCCTAGCCTCCCAGCAGCATGCGCTGCAGCCTGGCGCGCAGCGGCGTCGTGGGCTGGGTGGCCATGCCGGTCAGGGACTCGCGCCGCATCTCCACCTGCACCCCGGCGCGCAGGTCCACGCGGCGCACGATGCGCCCCTCCTCGTAGACGAAAGCCTCGTCGGCCAGCGCCAGCGCATCCTCCACGTCGTGGGTGATCATGACCGCTGGAATGCCGGCCAGCCGGCAGGCCCCCGCGAGTTCGGCCCGTAGTTCGTCGCGCAGCATCGGGTTGAGGGCCGCGAAGGGTTCGTCCAGCAGCAGCAGCTCGGGCTCGCACGCCAGGGCACGGGCCAGTGCGACGCGCTGACGCTGGCCGCCCGACAAGGTGCCGGGCCGGCTGTCGGCCATGCTGGACAGGCCGAAGTTCTGCAACAGCGCGTCGATGCGTTCCTGCTGCGCCTGCGTCAGCCGCCGGCTGCGCCAGGAGGTCAGCCCGAAGCCAATGTTCTGGCGCACCGTGAGGTGCGGGAACAGCGCGTAGTCCTGGAACAGATAGCCGATCCGGCGCGCGGCAGGCGGCAGATCCACCCCCGTGGCGCTGTCGAACAGCGTGCGGCCCGCCACGCGCACGTGGCCCGCTGAGGGCCGCAGCAGGCCGGCCATGGCCTGCAATGTCAGCGACTTGCCCGAACCGGACGGACCGTACAGCGCGACGAAAGAAGCATCGGACGCCAGCGCGGCAGACAGGGTGAAGCTGCGCCGACCGTCCACCACGGTCAGCTGCAGATCGACATCGATGTGCGCGGCCATGCTCAACGCGGTGCCAACAGGCGGTTGGACAACACGAGTACGGTGATGGACAGCACCGAGGTGATGACGACCAGCAGCAGCGCCAGGTCGTCCTGCCCGGCCTGGCTCGCGTCGTAGATGGCCATGGACAGCGTTTGCGTCTGCTGAGGGATCGACCCGGCCACCATCAGCGAGGCGCCGAACTCGCCCATGGCGCGCGCGAAGGCCAGCAGCGTGCCGGCGAGGATGCCTGGCCAGGCCAAGGGCAGCGTGATGCGCAGGAAGACCGAAAGCGGCGACTGCCGCAGTGTGGCTGCGGCAGCCTCCAGCGAACGGTCGACGCCGGCGAAGGCGGCGCTGGCGGACTTGAGGACCAGCGGCAGCGCCACGATGGCCGAAGCCACGACGGCGCCGTGCCAGCTGAAAATGATCGAGTAGTCGAAATGCGTACGCAGCCATGCGCCGAGCGGACTGCGCCGGCCTGCCAGCACGAGGATTCCGTAGCCGACCACCGTGGGCGGCAGAACCAGCGGCAGCATGCAGGCGGCCTCCAGCACCTGGCGACCAGGAAAACGGCAGCGCCCGACCAGCCAACCCAGGGCCGTGCCCAGCACCAGCGCCACAGCAGTGGCCCAGCCGGCCACCCGCAGCGACAGCATCAGGGGGTGCCAGTCCATCCCGGCCAATAGCGCGCGCGTCGTGTCCATAAAGATACAACGACGATTCTTGCACAGCGCGCCACGGCGCTGTACCGGCTACGGTGCGAGCAACCGAAGGAGGGCGGCAATGTCGGCCGCGGCAGCAAGCCGCGCCGTGCTCTCGATGGCGCGATAGCGCGTCACCAGT
>CAJYRH010000128.1 GCA_913776795.1 uncultured Pseudorhodoferax sp.
CGCCAAGGCCACGACCGAGTTCGACGGCGGCTATGCCACCAACGTGCCCAAGGTCTTCGCGGCCGGCGACATGCGCCGCGGCCAGTCTCTCGTGGTGTGGGCGATCCGCGAGGGCCGCCAGGCCGCGCGCGCGGTCGACGAGTTCCTGATGGGCTTCTCGGACCTGCCGCGCTGACCATGGGTAGGGGAATCGCCGCGTATACGATCGCCCGCGCGGCATCCCTTATCATCGTCCAAGGCCGGAGCTCTCCGGCCTTCTTGTTTTGATGGACGCCATTCCCGCCCCTGCCGAACCCCTGGTTGAACTCCAAGACCTCTCGTTTTCGTACGGAGAGCGTCCGATCCTGGACGGCGTCTCGCTGACCATCCCGCGCGGCAAGGTCACGGCCTTGATGGGCGCATCGGGTGGCGGCAAGACCACCGTGCTGCGTCTGATCGGCGGGCAGATCCACGGGCAGAAGGGCCAGACCTTGTTCGACGGCCAGGACGTGGCGACGCTGGACCCGGCCGGCCTGTACGCGATCCGCCGCCGCATGGGGATGCTGTTCCAGTTCGGCGCGCTGTTCACCGACCTGGACGTGTTCGAGAACGTGGCCTTTCCGCTGCGCGAACACACCGACCTGTCCGAGGCGCTGGTGCGCGACATCGTGCTCATGAAGCTCAATGCCGTGGGTCTGCGCGGTGCGCGCGACCTGATGTCCAGCGAGGTCTCGGGCGGCATGGCGCGCCGCGTGGCGCTGGCGCGCGCCATCGTGCTCGACCCCGAGCTCGTGATGTACGACGAGCCCTTCGCCGGCCTGGATCCGATCTCGCTGGGCACGGCCGCGCGCCTGATACGCCAGCTCAACGACGCCATGGGCCTGACCAGCATCGTCGTCTCGCACGACCTGGACGAGACCTTCGCGATCGCCGACCAGGTCATCGTGCTGGCCAACGGCAAGATCGCCGCGCAGGGCACGCCGGCCGAGGTGCGGGCCAGCACCGATCCGCTCGTGCACCAGTTCGTCAACGCGCAGGCCGAGGGGCCCGTGCGTTTCCATTACCCCGGCCCCAGCATCGACCAGGACTTCGGTCCCACGCACGGGCCTTCCGTGGCGGTGCGCAAAAAATGAGCTGGTACAAGCCCGCCGACATCGGCTTTGCCGCGCGCACGGCCCTCGCCGACCTGGGCGAGGCGGCGCGCCTGTTCGTGCGCCTGGTCGGCCTGGGCGGCACCTGCCTGCGCCGCTTCGGCCTGGTGCGCGACCAGATCCACTTCCTGGGCAACTACTCGCTGGCCATCATCATGGTCTCGGGCCTGTTCGTGGGCTTCGTGCTGGCCCTGCAGGGCTACTACACCCTACAGCGCTATGGCTCGTCCGAGGCGCTCGGCCTGCTGGTGGCGCTGAGCCTGGTGCGCGAACTGGGGCCGGTGGTCACGGCGCTGCTGTTCGCGGGCCGTGCCGGCACCTCGCTGACGGCCGGCATCGGCCTGATGAAGGCCGGCGAGCAGCTGACCGCCATGGAGATGATGGCGGTGGACCCGGTCAGCCGCGTGCTGGCGCCGCGCTTCTGGGGCGGCGTGATCGCGATGCCCCTCCTGGCTGCGCTGTTCTCGGCCGTCGGCATCATCGGCGGATGGCTGGTCGGAGTGGTCATGATCGGCGTGGACGCGGGTGCGTTCTGGAGCCAGATGCAGGGCGGCGTCGACTGGCTGGCCGATGTGGGCAACGGCGTGCTCAAGAGCATCGTGTTCGGCTTCACGGTGACCTTCGTCGCGCTGCTGCAGGGCTGGCGCGCCCAGCCCACGCCCGAAGGCGTGTCGCGCGCGACCACGCGCACCGTCGTCGTGTCCTCGCTGGCCGTGCTGGCGCTGGATTTCGTGCTGACGGCCGTGATGTTCAATATTTGAGGACCCAGCGGGTCTGGGGGATCGATCGATGCAACGTTCCAAGACCGATGTGTGGGTGGGGCTGTTCGTGCTCCTGGGCGCGGCCGCCATCCTGTTTCTGGCGCTGCGCGCGGCCAATCTGACGAGCTTGAACCTGTCGTCGACCTACCAGATCGCCGCCAAGTTCGACAACATCGGCGGGTTGAAGCCCAAGGCGGCTGTCAAGAGCGCGGGCGTGGTCGTCGGGCGCGTCGACGCCATCGAATTTGATGACAAGAGCTTCCAGGCACGCGTGACGCTGGCGATGCAGACTCGCTACACTTTTCCCAAGGACAGCTCGCTCAAGATCCTGACCAGCGGCCTGCTTGGCGAGCAGTACATCGGCATCGAAGCCGGTGCCGACGAGAAGAATCTTGCCGCCGGCGACACCGTGACGACAACGCAATCGGCCGTGGTGCTGGAGAATCTGATCGGCCAGTTCCTCTACAACAAGGCTGCAGATGCCCCTTCGGCGCCCGCAGCAAAAAAATGAAGGGCCCCGCGCCATGATGAGCACCACCGTTCGCACCACCCCCATCCTGGCTGGCGTGCTCGCACTCGCCCTGCTCGGCGGCTGCGCCACCGGGCCGAACGCCGACCCGCGCGATCCGCTGGAGCCTTTCAACCGCAGCATCTACAGTTTCAACGAAGGCGTGGACCGTGCCGTGCTCAAGCCCGTCGCCCAGGTCTACAACGACGCGCTGCCCAGCCCCGTGCGCACCGGCGTGCGCAACTTCTTCAACAACCTGGCAGACGCCTGGACGGCCGTGAACGCATTGCTGCAGCTGCGCGGCCAGGCGGCCGTCGAAAGCTTCTTCCGCGTGCAGGTCAACACGGTGTTCGGCCTGGGCGGACTGATCGACATCGCCAGCGACGCCGATATTCCGCGCCACCGAGAGGACTTCGGCAAGACGCTGGGCCGCTGGGGCGTGCCGACCGGTCCCTACCTGGTGCTGCCGCTGCTCGGCCCCTCAACCATCCGCGACACCGCTGCGCTGCCAGTCGATACCTGGGGCAACCCCGTCTCTCATCTGGACGACCACGGCGCGCGCTACGGCCTGTACGCGCTGCGGATCGTCGACGCGCGGGCTCAGCTGCTGCGTGTGAGCAATGTGCTGGAAGAGGCGGCGCTCGACAAGTACAGCTTCACCCGCGACATCTACCTGCAGCTGCGCGGTGCGACGGACTACGACGGCAATGCCGACGATCCGAATGTGAAGCCGGCGACCTCACCTGCAAAGTAAGTATCTGCACATTCTGTTGCATCCCGCCACGCCGCTGCGGAACCCTGTTGCAGCCGGCCGCTTCCAACATCCCACGCATACACGGGCCCTTGGCGCCGTTGGAGAGAACGAAATGATGAATCGCAGACAACTGGCCCGATGGGTCGGTGTTGCCAGCATGGTGCTGGCGCAAGGCGTTACCGGTCTGGCGCTGGCTGCCGACGAAACGCCCGACGCCATGATCACGCGCTTGTCGACCGAGGTCCTTGGCGCGATCAAGGCGGACAAGTCGATCCAGGCCGGCGATGTCGGCAAGATCATCGCGCTGGTCGACTCCAAGGTCATGCCCAATGTGAATTTCCAGCGCATGACGGCCTCGGCGGTGGGGCCTGCCTGGCGCCAGGCGACGGATGCGCAGAAGCAGAAGCTCCAGGACGAATTCAAGGTGCTGCTGGTGCGCACCTACTCCGGTGCGCTCGCGCAGGTCAGCGACCAGGAGATTTCCGTGCGGCCGTTGCGCGCCGGCGCCGACGACAAGGAGGTCGTGGTGCGCTCGGAAGTGCGCGGCCGTGGTGATCCCGTGCAGCTGGACTACCGGCTCGAGCACACACCGGGGCAGGGCGCAGGCTGGAAGATTTACAACCTCAACGTGATGGGCATCTGGCTGGTAGAGACTTACCGCAGTCAGTTCGCCCAGGAGATCAACGCCAAGGGGATCGACGGGCTCATCGCGGCACTGGCACAGCGCAACAAGTCCAACGACAAGAAGAGCGGCTGATGCTGGTCCTGCCGGCCTCGCTCACGCACGCCGAGGCCTCGGCCTCGTTGCACATGCTGCTGCAGGGGCTGGCCTCCCAGACGGGGCCGGTGCTGGTGGATGCCAGCGCGCTGCAACGCTTCGATTCCTCGGCGCTGGCCGTGTTGCTGCAATGCCGGCGCGAAGGCATGAGCCAAGGACGTGGCTTCACGGTGCGCGAACTGCCGGAGCGACTGCGCGCGCTGGCCAGGCTGTACGGTGTAGACCTGCTTCTGCCCGCCGCCGTCTGAGCAAGGCCCGGCCGCCTGCAGCGAAATCCTGCCGCCTTTAGAATGCCGGGTTGCCCATGCCCGCCATCTCGTTTCAGTCCGTCAGCAAGACCTACTCGGGTTCACGTGGCGGCAACTCCTCCTTCCGTGCGCTTGACGGTGTCAGCTTCGACATCGAGGAAGGCGAATTCTTCGGCCTTCTGGGTCCGAATGGAGCCGGCAAGACCTCTCTGATCAGCATCCTCGCAGGTCTGTCCCGTGCCAGCAGCGGCCGGGTGGCCGTGCACGGCCACGACGTGCATGGCGATTTCGCGCAGGCCCGCCGCAAGCTCGGCGTGGTGCCGCAGGAGCTGGTGTTCGACCCCTTCTTCAACGTGCGCGAGGCGCTGCGCATTCAGTCCGGCTACTTCGGCGTGCGCAACAACGAGGCCTGGATCGACGAACTGCTCGACAGCCTGGGCCTGGCCGACAAGGCCAGCTCCAACATGCGCCAGCTGTCCGGCGGCATGAAGCGGCGCGTGCTCGTGGCCCAGGCATTGGTGCATCGCCCGCCCGTGATCGTGCTGGACGAGCCCACGGCCGGAGTCGACGTGGAGCTGCGCCAGACGCTGTGGCAATTCATCGCCAGGCTCAACAAACAGGGCCATACCGTGCTGCTGACCACCCACTACCTTGAAGAGGCCGAGGCGTTGTGCACGCGCATCGGCATGCTCAAGCAGGGCCGCATGGTGGCGCTCGCCGAGACCAGCGAACTGCTCAAGTCCGCGTCCAGCAACGTGCTGCGCTTCAAGGTGGACCGCGAGCTTCCGCCCGCATTGGCGCGAACCGCGCGCGTGACCGGCCGCATCGTGCAGTTGCCGGCCCAGGGCGCTCTGGAAATCGAGCAGTATCTTGCGGCCGTGCGCCAGGCCGGCCTGATGGTGGAAGACGTGGAAATCCGCAAGGCCGATCTGGAGGACGTGTTCCTGCAGGTCATGGCGGCTGAGCGCAACCCCGACGCATTGGTGGCCTGATGACCGGCTGGCAAACTCTGTTCTACAAGGAGGTGCTGCGCTTCTGGAAGGTCGGCTTCCAGACTGTGGCCGCGCCCGTACTGACCGCTGTGCTGTACCTCCTGATCTTCGGCCACGTACTGGAAGACAAGGTCAAGGTCTACGACACCATCGGCTACACGGCCTTCCTGGTGCCCGGGTTGGTGATGATGAGCGTGCTGCAGAACGCCTTCGCCAACAGTTCGTCTTCGCTGATCCAGAGCAAGATCATGGGCAGTCTGGTGTTCGTCCTGCTGACGCCACTTTCGCACTGGAGCTGGTTCGTGGCTTACGTGGGCTCCTCCGTGGTGCGCGGGGTGCTTGTTGGCTGCGGCGTTTTCCTGGTCACGGTAGGGTTCACCGGCGTGCACATGGTGGCGCCGCTATGGATCTTCGTGTTTGCCGTGCTCGGGGCCGCGCTGCTGGGTTCGCTGGGCGTGATCGCGGGGCTCTGGGCCGAGAAGTTCGACCAGATGGCAGCGTTCCAGAATTTTCTGATCATGCCCATGACCTTCCTGTCGGGCGTGTTCTATTCCATCCACTCGCTGCCCAGCTTTTGGCAGGCCGTGAGCCACCTGAACCCGTTCTTCTACATGATCGACGGCTTTCGCTATGGCTTCTTCGGCCTGTCGGACATCTCGCCGTGGACCAGTCTTGCCATCGTGGGCACGGCGCTGGTGGTGGTGGGCGCCGTCGCAGTCCACCTGCTGCGCATCGGCTACAAGATCCGCAACTGAAGACCCCGCATGACAGCCGACCAACTCCGTTCCCTGATCGCTGCCGGCCTGGCCTGCGACCATTTGCATGTGCAGGGAGACGGCCGGCATTGGTACGCCACCGTTGTCTCGACCGCGTTCGCGGGCAAGCGCCCCATCCAGCGGCACCAGATGGTCTATGCGACGCTGGGTGAGAAAATACGCAACGACGAAGTGCATGCGCTGTCGATGAAGACCCTGACCCCCGACGAATGGGTCGCCCAGGGCCGGCCGCAGCACTGAGCACTTCTTTTCGCCCGCAGTGGCCCCAGGCTGTGCGGGCTTGACTTCCTGAACGGCTTTTCATGGACAAACTGTTGATTCGCGGCGGCCGCCGTCTGAGCGGCGAGGTGCGGATATCCGGCGCCAAGAACGCGGCTCTGCCCGAACTCTGCGCAGCTCTGCTGACCGAGGATCCCGTGCAGCTGTCCAACGTCCCGCACCTGCAGGACGTGGCCACCATGCTCAAGCTGGTGCGCAACATGGGCGTGGCGGTGGAACGGCACGACGACGGGCGCGTGGCCATCAACGCGCGCCAGCTCCACAACCCCGAGGCACCGTACGAGCTGGTCAAGACCATGCGTGCCTCTGTGCTGGCGCTCGGTCCGCTGCTGGCTCGCTTCGGCAAGGCCAAGGTGTCGCTGCCTGGCGGCTGCGCCATCGGCTCGCGTCCAGTGGACCAGCACATCAAGGGCCTGCAGGCGATGGGCGCGCAGATCGTGGTCGAGCACGGGTACATGGTCGCCAGGCTGCCCGAGGGCCGCACGCGTCTGCGCGGGGCCCACATCACGACCGATATGGTCACCGTGACCGGGACCGAGAACCTTCTGATGGCCGCTGCGCTGGCCGAGGGCGAGACCGTGCTCGAGAACGCAGCCCAGGAGCCCGAGATTCCCGACCTGGCCGACATGCTGATCGCCATGGGTGCACGGATCCACGGCCACGGCACGCGTCGCATCGTGGTCGAGGGCGTGGAACGCCTGCATGGCTGCACCCACACCGTGGTGGCCGACCGCATCGAAGCCGGCACCTTCCTGTGCGCCGTGGCGGCCACGGGCGGCGATGTGCTGCTGCGGGGCGCGCGCGCTGACCACCTGGATGCCGTGGTCGAGAAACTGCGCGACGCCGGAGCACGCGTGCAAGCCGTCGAAGGCGGCGTGCGCGTGCAGGCCGATGCGCCGGCCTACGAGTTCCTGCGGGCGCAGAACTTCCGGACCACCGAGTACCCGGGCTTCCCGACCGACATGCAGGCCCAGTTCATGGCGCTCAACTGCATCTCGCAAGGCGCGAGCAAGGTCACCGAGACCATTTTCGAGAACCGCTTCATGCACGTGAACGAGCTGGTGCGCCTGGGCGCGCGCATCCAGATCGACGGCAAGGTCGCGCTGATCGAGGGCGCGCCGCGCCTGTCCGGTGCCACTGTCATGGCGACCGACCTGCGTGCCTCGGCCAGCCTGGTCATCGCCGGCCTAGTGGCCGACGGTGAGACCCTGGTCGACCGCGTCTACCACCTGGACCGCGGCTACGACCGCATGGAAACCAAGCTGCGCGGCATCGGCGCAGACATCGAACGGGTCAAATGAGATCTTCCCCGTTCTGCGCCCACTGCGTGTGCGCGCATCCCCCGTCAAGGGGGCGCACCCAGCGGCCTGGCAGAGCCAGTTCTGCGGGTGCTCTCGCACGGCCTGCCCCGCGGCCACTGGCTCCGCGGCTGGCATGCCGGCTTCATGCACTGTGGGTGGCGCGTCGCGCCATGGGCAATTGAAATGATCACTCTCGCTCTGTCCAAGGGACGCATCTTCGACGAGACGCTGCCGCTGCTGCGCGCGGCCGGCATCGAGGTGCTGGAGGACCCTGAAACCTCGCGCAAGCTGATTCTGGCGACCAACAAGCCGGACCTGCGCGTGGTGCTGGTGCGCGCCACCGACGTGCCGACCTATGTCGAGTACGGCGGCGCCGACCTCGGCATCACCGGCCGCGACACGCTGATCGAGCACGGCGGCCATGGCCTGTACCAGCCGCTGGACCTGGACATCGCACGCTGCCGCATCAGCGTGGCCGTGCGCAAGGACTTCGACTACGCCTCGGCCGTGCGCCAGGGCTCGCGCCTGCGCGTGGCCACCAAGTACGTGGGCATCGCGCGCAACTTCTTCGCCACCAAGGGCGTGCACGTGGACCTGATCAAGCTCTACGGCAGCATGGAGCTCGCGCCGCTGACGGGCCTGTCCGACGCCATCGTCGACCTGGTCTCCACCGGCAACACGCTGCGTGCCAACGGCCTGGTCGAGGTCGAGCGCATCATGGACATCAGCTCGCGCCTGGTCGTGAACCAGGCCGCGCTCAAGCGCAAACAGGGCCCGCTGCGCGAGGTCATCGACGGCTTCGCCGCGGCGCTGCGCCAGCCGGCCGGGAGTGCGGCATGACGCCCGCCGCCCGACCGCTGCGCCTGGCGACCAGCCAGGCCGACTTCGAGGCGCAGTTCAAGGCCCGCCTGCACTGGTCGGCCGACACCGATGCCGCCATCGAGCTGCGCGTGGCCGAGATCCTGGCCGATGTGCAGCAGCGCGGCGATGCCGCCGTGCTCGAGTACACGCGCCGCTTCGACGGCCTGGACGTGCCCGACCTGCAGGCGCTGACGCTGCAGCCGGCCGAGCTCAAGGCCGCCTTCGACGGCCTGCCTGACGCCCAGCGCAAGGCCCTGCAGGCCGCCGCGCAGCGCGTCCGCGCCTACCACGAGGCCCAGAAGAAGGCCTGCGGTGAAAGCTGGAGCTACCGCGACGCCGATGGCACGCTGCTCGGCCAGAAGGTCACGCCGCTGGACCGTGTTGGCATCTACGTGCCGGGTGGCAAGGCCGCTTACCCGTCCAGCGTGCTCATGAATGCGATCCCCGCCCAGGTGGCCGGCGTCGGCGAAATCATCATGGTCGTGCC
>CAJYRH010000129.1 GCA_913776795.1 uncultured Pseudorhodoferax sp.
TGCCTGTCTTGGCGCCGCGCACCACTTCGAGCAGCTTCATGACGTTGGCCGGGCTGAAGAAGTGCAGGCCCACCACGTCCTGCGGGCGCTGC
This sequence comes from uncultured Pseudorhodoferax sp., assembly GCA_913776795.1. The sequence continues at coordinate 93 of CAJYRH010000129.1, forward strand.
GTGAAAGCGGCGATCTTGTCGACGTCCAGCGTGGAGGTGTTGCTGGCCAGGATGGCGCCGGGCTTCATGACGGCATCGAGCTGCTTGAAGACCTGCTCCTTGACGCCGAGTTCTTCGAACACAGCCTCGATCACGAGGTCGGCCTGTGCCAGGTCGTCGTAGCTGAGCGTGGTGGTGAGCAGGGCCATGCGCTGCTCGTACTTGTCCTGCTTGAGCTTGCCCTTCTTGACCTGGGCCTCGTAATTCTTGCGGATCGTGGCCACGCCGCGGTCCAGCGCCTCCTGCTTCATCTCCAGCATGGTGACTGGGATGCCCGCGTTCAGGAAGTTCATGGCGATGCCGCCGCCCATGGTCCCCGCACCGATCACGGCGACCTTCTCGATCTTGCGTTGGGGCGTGTCATCCGGCACGTCGGGGATCTTGGACGCGGCACGCTCGGACACGAACAGGTGGCGCAGCGCGCGCGACTCGGGCGTCCACATGAGGTGGATGAAGGCCTCGCGCTCGGCCGCCATGCCGGCGTCGAACTTCTGCTTGGTGGCCGCTTCCACGGTGTCCACGCACTTGGCAGGGGCCGGAAAGTTCTTGGCCATGCCCTTGACCATGTTCCGGGCGAACTGGAAGTAGGCGTCGCCCTTCGGGTGCTTGCAGGGCAGGTTGCGGACCAGGGGCAGCGGCCGCGCATCGGCGATGGAGCGGGCATAGGCCAGCGCCTCCTCGGCCAGGGACTCTGGCGCGGCGGCCATCTTGTCGAACAGCTTCTGCCCGGGCACCGCGGCAATGAACTCGCTCTTGACCGGCTCGCCGCTCACGATCATGTTGAGGGCTGCCTCCACGCCCAGCACGCGCGGCAGGCGCTGCGTGCCCCCAGCCCCTGGTACCAGGCCCAGCTTGACCTCTGGCAATGCGACGGCACAGGCCGGTGCGGCGATGCGGTAATGGCAGCCCAGGGCCAGTTCCAGCCCGCCGCCCATGCAGACCGAATGGATGGCCGCGACCACGGGCTTGGCAGAGTTCTCCACCGCAAGGATCACGCTGAGCAGGTTGGGCTCCTGCAGCGCCTTGGGCGAGCCGAACTCCTTGATGTCGGCCCCGCCCGAGAACGCCTTGCCGGCACCGGTCAGCACGATGGCCCGCACGGCGGCGTCGGCGTTGGCCTTGGCCAGGCCATCGGCGATGCCCTGGCGGGTCGCGAGCCCCAGTCCATTGACCGGCGGGTTGTTCAGGCTGATGACGGCAACGTCACCGTGGACTGCATAGGCAGCGGTCATGCTGGGGCTCCTCGTTGGACATGAAAAGAACGACCGTTCGATTTTCATTCTAGGGGTGAAGTGGACACGGCCGGATCGGTGTTGTCCCGGTCGGGACATGGCATCTGCGGTGGCGTTACACCTTGTTTCGATGTGACGTTGTCGTCAAGCCGTCATGCTGAACAGATGCAATGCCCGGCTCCCCATGACCCATGCTTCCTCGCCCCGACCTATGCTCGTACGCCGCCTCATGGGCGCGTTCTGCCTGACCTTGGTGCTGGGCCTGGCGGGCACGGCGATCGGCGTCCGCTCGCTGCAGCGCGTCGACTCGGCTACGTAGCAGGCGATCGGCCGTGGTGTGGTCAACGAGCGCCTGGTGGCCACGCCTGCCGGCTGCAGGCCGCGAACGCCGCGCGCTACAAGGCCTTCGCACTGAGCTCAGAGCCCGAGGTCGGCGAACTGCTGATTCGCGGTCGTGGCGCCCGAGGTGCGCCAGCTGGCCACCCGCTCGGCCGCGGCGTGGCGATGCCGCCGACCACCAGGGCCAGCGCCACGGCGCGAGATCAAGGGCCTGATCGCCGAATCCATGGGCAGCGTGGCGGCCGGTACGCAGACCGTGGGCCAGACCCGGAAGGGCATGGCCGGTATCGTGGCCGCCATCCAGGGCGTGGCCGACATGCTGGGCGAGATTGTCCTGGCGAGCCGCGCGCAGCCCGAGGACATCGCGCCGATCAACACCGCCGTTTCCTCGCTGAACCGGATGACGCAGCAGAACGCCGCGCTGGTCGAGCAGGCCGCGGCAGCCTCCGAAGGCCTGCGCCAGCAGGCCCGGACACTCGCGGCGTTGCTCAGCCCTTTTACGCTGCCGGAGCCAGCAGGTGCCGCGCAGCCCGCCCTGGCCTACACCTCCAGCCACTCCTTGCGGATGTAGGCGTCGGCACGCAGGCCAGCAGGTGCCGCGCAGCCCGCCCTGGCCTACACCTCCAGCCACTCCTTGCGGATGTAGGCGTCGGCACGCAGGGCCTCGGGCGTGCCCTGGAACACGATGCTGCCATGGCCCATGACCAGCGCCCGGTCGGAGATAGTCATGGCGATGGTCAGCTTCTGCTCGATCAGCAGCACCGAGATGCCCTTGGCCTTGAGCGTCTTGAGGTACTCGCCCACGAGCTCGACGATCTTGGGCGCCAGCCCCTCCGTCGGCTCGTCGATGATGATGAGATCGGGGTCGCCCATCAGCGTGCGGCACAGCGTCAGCATCTGCTGCTCGCCGCCCGAGAGCACGCCGGCCTCGGTGTGCTGGCGCTCCTTGAGGCGCGGAAACATGCCGTACATGTCGTCGAAGCCCCAGCGGCTGCCCTGGCCCTTGCCTTTTTGCCCCAGCATCAGGTTCTGGTGCACGGTCAGCGTGGGGAAGATGTCGCGGTTCTCGGGCACATAGCCGATGCCGAGGTGGGCGATCTCGTAGGCCTTGCGGCCCAGGATGTCCTGGCCCTTCCAGCCGATCTGGCCCGTGCAGTCCACCAGCCCCATGATGGCCTTGGCCGTGGTGGAGCGGCCCGAGCCGTTGCGCCCGAGCAGCGCGACGATCTCGCCCTGGCCGATCTCCACGTTCACGCCATGCAGCACATGGCTCTTGCCGTAGTAGGCGTGCAGATTGTCGATCTTGAGCATATCAATGGCGCTTGGCCGCCCGAAGGCATGGATGCGACCCCTCGGGGGGCAGCGATACGTGAAACGATGCGCGTGGGGGCTTCATTCAATGGCCTCCAGCCTGTTGTTCCGCGAGCACGGAGCCGAGGTAGGCCTCCTGCACCCGCTGGTTGGCACGCACGGCGTCGGGCGTGTCGAAGGCCAGCACCTCTCCGTAGACCAGCACGGCGATCTTGTCCGCAAGGCCGAACACCACCCCCATGTCGTGCTCCACGGTCAACAGCGTCTTGCCCACGGTCACGTCGCGGATCAGCTGGATGAAGCGCGTGGTCTCGCTCTTGCTCATGCCGGCCGTAGGCTCGTCGAGCAACACGACGCTGGAGCCGCCCGCGATGGTCAGGCCGATCTCCAGCGCGCGTTGCTCGGCATAGGTGAGATTCATGGCCAGCGTGTCGCGGCGCTTGTCCAGCTTGAGCATGTGCATGAGCTGCTCGGCGCGGTCGTTGGCATCCTTCAGATCGGCCAGGAACTTCCAGAACGCGTAGCGGTAGCCCAGCGACCAGAGCACGCCGCAGCGCAGGTTCTCGAACACCGACAGCCGCGTGAACAGGTTGGACACCTGGAAGCTGCGCGACAGTCCGCGCCGGTTGATCTCGTACGGCGCCAGGCCGTCGATGCGCTGGCCGTGGAGCCGGATCTCACCGCTGGTGGGCCCGAAGCGCCCGCTGATGAGGTTGAACAGCGTGGATTTGCCGGCGCCATTGGGGCCGATGATGGCCACGCGTTCGCCGGCGGCGACCTTCAGTTCGGCCCCGCGGATGATCTCGGTCTTGCCGAAGCTCTTGCGCAGGTTGGTGAGTTCGAGCGCATGGCCCGCGGTGGATGGGGACTGGGTCACGCGGCCTCCCGCCGTTTGATTTCCTTCTCGATCGCGACCTGCGCCTCGCCCCAGTCGACCATGAAGCTGCGGCGCGCCACCTCGAACAGACCGATGCCGGTCAGCAGCACGAAGATGCAGCCGAACCAGCTGTCCACGCTGTGCACGTCGAGCGTCGCGCCCAGGAAGTGCAACTGCGTGCCCATGGCCGCGCCGAGCTGCAGGTGGTAGACCATCTCCACCATCGCTGCAGCGCCAGCCAGCAGCACGAGCGCCGTGCCGCCCAGGGCCAGGTAGGAGGTCCACAGCCGGCGCAACTGCCCGAATGCGGCCACGCGCAGGTTCATCATGACAAGGCTGGCGATGCCACCCGGCGCATACATGACCATGAACAGGAACACCAGGCCGAGGTACAGCAGCCAGGCCTTGGTGAACTCGGACAGCAGCACGAAGGCCAGCACCATCAGGATGCCGCCGATGATGGGGCCGAAGAAGAAGGTCGCGCCCCCCAGGAAGGTGAACAGCAGGTAGCCGCCCGAGCGGCCAGCCCCGACCACTTCGGCCGTGACGATCTCGAAGTTCAGCGCACCCAGGCCGCCCGCGATGCCGGCGAAGAAACCGGCGATGATGAAGGCGAGGTAGCGCACCCGCTGCGTGCTGTAGCCGATGAACTCCACGCGCTCGGCGTTGTCGCGCACGGCATTGAGCATGCGGCCCAGCGGCGTGCGCGTGAAGGCAAACATGGCGGCCACGCAGACGAAGGTGTAGGCCGCGATCAGGTAGTAGACCTGGATCTGCGGCCCGTAGGTGATGCCGAAGAAGGGCTTGCCAGCCACGCGGTTCCCGCTGACGCCGGCCTCGCCGCCGAAGAAGCCCGAGAACATCAACGACATCGCGAACACGAGTTCGGCCATCCCCAGCGTGATCATCGCGAACGGCGTGCCGGCCTTTTTGGTCGTGACATAGCCGAACAGCACGGCAAAGAACATGCCGGCGATGCCGCCCACGATGGGCAGCAGGCTGACCGGGATGGGAAGCGTGCCGCCGCTGACCATGTTGAGCGCATGGATCGCCACATACGAGCCGAGTCCGGTGTAGACCGCGTGGCCGAAGCTCAGCATGCCGCCCTGCCCCAGCAGCATGTTGTAGGACAAACAGGCGATGATGGCGATGCCCATTTGCGAGAGCATGGTCGCCGACAGGTTGCTCGTGAATAGCAAGGGCACGACGGCCATCACCAGCGCGAACAGGCCCCAGACCAGGATGCGCCCGACATTCCAGGGCTTGAAGCTGTAGTGTGTCTTCGGCATCTCAACCCTCCCGGCTGCCGAGCAGGCCCTTGGGCCGAAAGATCAGGATCAGCACCAGGAACAGGTACGGAAGGATGGGCGCGACCTGCGAGACCGTCAGCGTCAGCAGCGCGTTGCTGCTGGCGGCCGGCCCCGGCTCGAGGCCGAAGCTGCGCAGCAGGCCCAGCAGCGAGTTGTCCATGGCCACAGCGAAGGTCTGGATCACGCCGATCAGGATGGACGCGAGGAAGGCGCCGGACAGCGAGCCCATGCCGCCCACCACCACCACCACGAAGATGATCGAGCCCACCGTGGCCGCCATCGCCGGCTCGGTCACGAAGGTGCTACCGCCGATCACGCCGGCCAGCCCAGCGAGTGC
>CAJYRH010000130.1 GCA_913776795.1 uncultured Pseudorhodoferax sp.
AGCCTCTGCCACCGCATGGCAACAAGCGCTGCAGTCAAGGACCACTAGCAGAACAAACGATGAGGTGAATTGGTGGGCGGTGGAGGCTTCGAACCTCCGACCCCAGCAGTGTGAATGCTGTGCTCTACCCCTGAGCTAACCGCCCTTGACGCGCGTCTTTCGACTTGCTTCGTGTTTTCGTGCAGTGCTGCGCGAAGCCTTAGATTATGCCATGCTTTTCGGCTCTTGCAACATAAATATCGTTTTTCCGTTGCTGGCCTTGTCGAGGTCGGCCAGAACCTGTGCATGGGCCACGAGCTCGCCCTCCGTCGCCATCAGCACCGGCAGCGTGAACTGGCGCAGATCCACATCGACGACCACGCCCGCGTCGTCGTTCTCACCCGTGTCGATGTCGATCAGCAGGGCGTCCTGGCCGCGCGTGAGGTTGATGTAGACATCGGCCAGCAGCTGCGCGTCCAGCTTGGCGCCGTGGAAGGTGCGGTTGGAGCGGTCGACGCCGAAGCGGTCGCACAGCGCGTCGAGCGAGTTGCGCTTGCCCGGGAACAGTTGCTTGGCCATGACCAGGGTGTCCGTCACCTCGGCCACGTACTGCCGCAGCGGCGCCAGGCCGGCCAACTCGAATTCCTTGTTCAGGAAGCCGACGTCGAAGGCGGCGTTGTGGATGATCAGCTCGGCGCCGCGCAGGTACTCCACCACGTCGCGCGCCATGGTGGCGAACTTCGGCTTGTCGCGCAGGAACTCGGTGGTCAGGCCGTGGACGCGCAGCGCATCCTCATGGCTCTCGCGCTCCGGGTTGAAATACAGATGCAGGTCGTTGCCGGTCAGCTTGCGGTTGACCAGTTCGACGCAGCCCAGTTCGATGACCCGGTCGCCGTTCTCGGCGGACAGGCCCGTGGTTTCGGTGTCGAGAACGATCAGGCGCGACATGCTGCGGCCTCCTCCAGCCGGAATGCGGACGACAGGGTGGACAGGACGCGGGCCATGTTCAATGGTTTTCCTTGGCGTGGTTGATCGTGTACTTGGGAATCTCCACGGTCAGGTCCTTCTGCGCCAGGATGGCCTGGCAGGACAGCCGCGACTGCGGCGTCAGGCCCCAGGCGCGGTCGAGCAGGTCTTCCTCTTCTTCCTCGGCCTCGTTCAGGGATGCGAGTCCCTCGCGCACAATCACGTGGCAGGTGGTGCAGGCGCAGCTCATCTCGCAGGCGTGCTCGATGGGAATGCCGTTCTCGAGCAGCGCCTCGCAGATGGAAGTACCGGCCGGCGCCTGGATCTCGGTGCCCTGGGGACAGTATTCGGCGTGGGGAAGGATCTTGATGGTGGGCATGGGGATCGTCAGACGGATTCGATGCTGCGGCCGGCCAGCGCCTGGGCGATGCCCTGGTTCATGCGCTGGGCGGCGAAGGCCTCGGTGCCGCGCGCCAGCGCCTCGGTCGCCTCGGTGATGGCGGCCTTGTCGTTGCCATCGCGCAGCGCGTCGAGTTTGGCCAGCAAGGCGTCGATGGCCTCGCGCTCGGGCGGCGACAGCAGCGCGCCGTCGGCCGCCAGCGCGCTGCGGGTGGCCTGGCGCATGCGGTCGGCCTCGACGCGCGCCTCGATCAGCGCGCGCTGCTGCATGTCGTGCTGCGCGGTGGCGAAGCCCTCCTGCAGCATGGTGGCGATCTGATCGTCCGACAGGCCATAGGACGGCTTGACCGTCACGCTGGCCTCGACGCCGCTGCTCTGCTCCCTGGCCGTGACGGACAGCAGCCCATCGGCGTCGACGGTGAAGGTGACGCGGATGCGCGCCGCGCCGGCCGCCATGGGCGGAATGCGCCGCAGCGTGAAGCGCGCCAGGCTGCGGCAGTCGGCCACCAGGTCGCGCTCGCCCTGCACCACGTGCAGCGCCAGGGCCGTCTGGCCATCCTGGTAGGTGGTGAAGTCCTGCGCCATCGCGGTCGGGATGGTGGTGTTGCGTGGCACGATGCGTTCCACCAGGCCGCCCATGGTCTCCAGGCCCAGCGACAGCGGAATCACGTCCAGCAGCAGCAGGTTGCCCGCGCCATCGTTGCCCGCCAGCTGGTTGGCCTGGATGGCGGCGCCCAGCGCCACGACTTCGTCGGGATTGAGGTTGGTGAGCGGCGGCTGGCCGAAGAAGCCGGCGACGGCCTCGCGGATCTGCGGCATGCGCGTGGCGCCGCCGACCAGCACCACGCCCTGCAGCTCGCCGGGCGCCATCCGCGCATCGCGCAGTGCCTTGCGCACGGCCGCCAGGGTGCGCTGGGTGAGCGCCTGGGTGGCCGCGTCGAAATCCACGCGGGCGATGTCGAGCCGATGGGCGCGGCCGCCGAGTTCGACATCCAGCACGGCAGCCTCGACGTCGGTCAGGGCCTCCTTGCAGCGCCGCGCGGCGACGAGCAGCCGGGCGCGTTCCTCGTCACTGGCGGGCGCAGCGCCGATGCGCGCCGCCGCGAGGTCGGCCAGCGCATGGTCGTAGTCGTCGCCACCCAGCGCCGAGTCGCCGCCGGTGGCGATGACCTCGAACACGCCCTGCGTCAGCCGCAGCACCGAGATGTCGAAGGTGCCGCCCCCCAGGTCGTACACGGCATAGACGCCCTCGCTGCCGTTGTCCAGCCCGTAGGCGATGGCCGCCGCGGTCGGCTCGCTGATGAGGCGCAGCACGTTCAAGCCGGCCAGCTGGGACGCATCCTTGGTGGCCTGGCGCTGGCCTTCGTCGAAGTAGGCGGGCACGGTGATGACGGCGCCGTACGGGTCGCCGTCGAAGGTGTCCTCGGCGCGGTAGCGCAGCGTGGCCAGCACCTCGGCGCTGACCTCCACCGGCGACTTGGCGCCTGCCACGGTCTGCACCTTGACCATGCCGCCTTCGTCCACCAGCGAGTAGGGCATGGCGTCGCGGTTGGCCACGTCATCGAGGCCGCGGCCCATCAGCCGCTTGGCCGACGTGATGGTGTTGGCGGGATCGGTGGCGCGCGCTTCCAGCGCCGCGAAACCGATCTGCCGGCGCTGCGCATCCAGGTAGCGCACCACCGAGGGCAGGATCACCCTGCCCTGCTCGTCGGGCAGGCATTCGGCCACGCCGTTGCGCACCGCCGCCACCAGCGAATGCGTGGTGCCCAGGTCGATGCCGACAGCGATGCGCCGCTGGTGCGGGTCCGGCGCCTGGCCGGGTTCGGAAATCTGGAGAAGTGCCATGAAGAAAACTATTGTCCCAGCCGGTCGAGCCGCTCATCGAGCTCGCTCGAGAAGCGCTCGATGAACATGAGGGCTCTCACCTGCTGGGCGGCGGCCGGATAGTCGCCCTTTTCGTCGATCAGCCAGTCGAGGCTGGAAAGTGGGCGGGCCCGCGCCGCCTGAACCTGCTGCTGCAGCGCGTCGAGCGCCGCGGCATCGCCGGCCTCTTCGAGCTCCTCGCGCCAGCTCATCTGCTGCATGAGGAACTCGGCCGGCATCGCGGTGTTGTTCTCGGCCTGGATCGGCGCGCCGTGCATTTCGCACAGGTAGGCGGCGCGGCGCAGCGGGTCCTTCAGGCGCTGGTAGGCCTCATTGATGCGCACCGACCATTGCATGGCCAGCCGCTGCGCGGCCGCGCCCTGGCTGGCGAAGCGGTCGGGATGGGCCTCGCGCTGCAGTTCCTTCCAACGCGCATCGAGGGCCGAACGTTCCTGCGCGAAGGTCGGTGCCACTGCGAACAGCGTGAAGTCATCGTCGGTCAACTGCATCGGCCACTCCTCGTGCTGCCAAGAAAAAGCCGCCAGGCCCTTGCGGCTGGCGGCCCGGTGGTCCAGCGTGCGCGTCAGACGCGGAAGCTCTCGCCGCAACCGCAGCGGTCGCGCTCGTTCGGATTGTTGAAGCGGAAACCCTCGTTCAGGCCTTCGCGCACGAAGTCGAGCTCGGTGCCGTCGATGTAGGCCAGGCTCTTGGGATCGACCAGCACCTTCACGCCGTGTTCTTCGAAGACCACGTCTTCGGGCGACAGCTCGTCCACATACTCCAGCTTGTAGGCCAGCCCCGAGCAGCCCGTCGTCTTGACGCCGAGCCGCACACCGACGCCCTTGCCCCGCTTGCTCAGGTAGCGGGTGACGTGGCGTGCAGCGGCCTCGGTCAGCGTGATCGACATTGCGCGCGCGTCCTTGTTGTCGGGGTTCGTCGGGTTCTCAGGAGGCCACGGCCTCGGCGCCGGTCTTGGCGGCGGCCTTGGTGCGGTAGTCGTCCACCGCGGCCTTGATCGCGTCCTCGGCCAGGATCGAGCAGTGGATCTTCACCGGCGGCAGCGCCAGCTCTTCGGCGATCTGCGCATTCTTGAGCGATGCCGCCTCGTCCAGCGTCTTGCCCTTCACCCATTCCGTCACCAGCGACGACGAGGCGATGGCCGAGCCGCAGCCGTAGGTCTTGAAGCGCGCATCCTCGATCACGCCGGTCTGGGGGTTGACCTTGATCTGCAGCTTCATCACGTCGCCGCAGGCAGGTGCACCCACCATGCCGGTGCCAACGGTGTCGTCGCCCTTGTCGAAAGAGCCGACGTTGCGGGGGTTTTCGTAGTGGTCGATGACCTTGTCCGAATAAGCCATGGGGTCCTCTTCTTTCTTTGTGGATTCAGTGGGCAGACCACTGGATCGTGCTCAGGTCGACGCCATCCTTGTACATCTCCCACAAGGGGCTCAGCTCGCGCAGCTTGGCCACGTTGTGACGGATGGACGCGATGGCGACGTCGATTTCTTCCTCGGTCGTGAAACGGCCGATGGTCATGCGCAGGCTGCTGTGGGCCAGCTCGTCGCTGCGGCCCAGGGCGCGCAGCACATAGCTCGGCTCCAGGCTGGCGGAGGTGCAGGCAGAACCCGACGACACCGCCAGGCCCTTGATGCCCATGATCAGCGACTCGCCTTCGACGAAGTTGAAGCTGATGTTCAGGTTGTGCGGCACCCGCTGCGTCAGGTCGCCGTTGATGAACACCTGCTCGATGTCCGACAGGCCGTCGATCAAACGCTTCTGCAGCGCACGCGCCTTGGCGAGATCCTGCGCCATTTCTTCCTTGGCGATACGGAAGGCCTCGCCCATGCCCACGATCTGGTGCGTGGGCAAGGTGCCCGAACGCATGCCGCGTTCGTGGCCGCCGCCGTGCATCTGGGCTTCCAGCCGGACGCGCGGCTTGCGGCGCACGTACAGCGCACCGATGCCCTTGGGGCCGTAGGTCTTGTGCGAAGCCAGGCTCATCAGGTCGATGGGCAATTGCGTGACGTCGATCTCGACCTTGCCGGTGGCCTGCGCCGCATCAACGTGGAAGATCACGCCCTTCTCACGGCAGGCATTGCCCAGGGCCACCATGTCCTGCACGACGCCGATCTCGTTGTTGACGAACATCACGCTCGCCAGAATGGTGTCGGGACGGATGGCGGTCTTGAACTTGTCAAGGTCCAGCAGGCCGTTTTCCTCGACCTCGAGATACGTCACCTCGAAGCCCTGGCGCTCCAGCTCGCGCATGGTATCCAGCACCGCCTTGTGCTCGGTCTTGACAGTGATGAGGTGCCGGCCCTTTTCCTTATAGAAATGGGCCGCACCCTTCAACGCCAGGTTGTCGGATTCGGTAGCGCCCGAGGTCCAGATGATCTCGCGCGGATCGGCATTGATCAGGGCGGCAACGTCGCCGCGGGCCTTCTCCACCGCCTCTTCGGCCTCCCAGCCCCACGCATGGCTGCGCGAAGCGGGATTGCCGAAATGCTCACGCAGCCAGGGAATCATGGCGTCGACCACACGCGGGTCGACCGGCGTGGTCGCGCCGTAATCAAGATAGATCGGGAAATGAGGAGTGACGTCCATGGCTCGCTCGTGCTGGCGTGGATACGGAAACGATCACGAACGGAGGAGCCGGCAGCGACAGGCCGCCGCGGCTCGCCCGCCGTGCATCAGGACTTGGCGAAGGCGTTGCCGAGGGCGAACACCGAGTTGGGTGCGTTCACCCGGATCGGCTTGACCACCGGCTGGCTCGAGATCGCCCGCTTGACGGCCGGCTTGTTCTCGACCTGCACGCCCTTGGCGATCTGGTCGTCCACCAGCTTCTGCAGCGTGACGGAATCCAGGAACTCGACCATCTTCTGGTT
>CAJYRH010000131.1 GCA_913776795.1 uncultured Pseudorhodoferax sp.
CCGTGAAGTAAGTCTGCAGGCCCAAAAGCCTGTAGGCGGCACGGATCAGGCGGTTCAGCCCCGGCTCGTCCTGGCCCAGTTCCTTGAGGAACTCGAGCCGGTCGGCATCGTCCATCTCGGACAACTCGGCCTCGATCTTGGCGCAGATGGCAACCACGGGCGCACCCTGCTTGTTCGCATACTCGGTCAGGCGGTCCAGGAAGGGGTTGTTGTCGAAGCCGTCCTCCGCCACGTTGGCCACGAACATGGCGGGCTTGGCGGTGATCAGGCTGAACGTCTTGACCAGCGGGCGCTCTTCCTTGGTGAAGTCCAGCGCACGCACGGGTGTGTTCTCGTTCAACGCGGCCTGGCATCGCTCGAGCAGGCCGACCAGTTTCTGCGCGTCCTTGTCGCCTGAGCGGGCAACCTTGGTGTGGCGGTGCAACGCCTTCTCGACCGTGGCCAGGTCCGCCAGGCACAGCTCGGTCTGGATCACCTCGATGTCGGAGATCGGATCGACCTTGCCGGCCACGTGGATGACGTTCGGGTCTTCGAAACAGCGCACCACGTTGACGGTGGCGTCGGTCTCGCGGATATGGGCCAGGAACTTGTTGCCCAGGCCTTCGCCCGTGCTGGCGCCGGCCACCAGGCCCGCGATGTCGACGAACTCGACGATGGCGGGAACGATGCGCTCGGGCCCAACGATGGCGGCCAGCTGCGCCAGGCGCGGATCCGGTACCTCGACCACGCCGGTATTCGGTTCGATCGTGCAGAAGGGGTAGTTCTCAGCCGCGATGCCGGCCTTGGTCAGCGCGTTGAAGAGGGTGGACTTGCCGACGTTGGGCAGGCCCACGATGCCGCATTGGAGGCTCATGGCAAGGCTTTCAGCTGGATTCGGGAGAACCCACGATTTTAGGCGGTCAACGAAGAGGCGCAGGCAGTGAGCAGCAGTGGCATGACGGTCGGCACACCGCGCCAGGAGCGCAGCTGAATGGCGCGGCGCGCCCCTGCTTCAATCGAAGCGGTAGTCGGCGGCGGCCAGCTGGCCCGGGCGCAGCGCGTGGTCGATCCCGTCCAGCACGATGGCGTTCATGCCGAAGGCGATGGCGCCGTCCACGGCCGGGTGGGCGCGGTAGGCCTGCATGGTGTCGCCGACCTCGGGGCTGGACAGGGCGGTGACCGGGTCGATGTTGGGAATGGGGCAGCGCGGGCAGGGCTTGACCAGCCGCAGCCGGGCCGCGCCCTCGCCCGTGGCGATCAGCAGCTCGCTGAAGTTGTCCTCGTCGTGCGCGTCCACGCCGTCCAGCACGATGTTGGGGCGAAAGCGCTCGATGCCCACGACCGCGTGGCCGCTGGCCACCAGGCGTTCGTTGAGACCGTCCAGCGCGGATTGGCTCAGCACCAGCACCGGAAAGCCGTCGGAGAACTGGTTCTGCGCGTCGACCTCGCCGGTCCAGCGCTTGTTGGCCAGGCGCTGCTGCTCGGGGTCGAAGCGCACCAGCCGCAGCTTCTGCGCAGGCACGCCGGCCGGGCGCTCGCCGTTCAGGAAGTCGCTGAACCACTGGGCGGCCACATCGCCCATGTCGTAGGCCTTCACGCGGTCCTTCCAGACCGTGGCCTCACAGGGTCCCTCCACGGCGTCGAGCGCGATGTGCAGGGCCAGCATGCCGGGCGCACGCAGCACCATTTCCGAATGCTTGAGCCTGGGCTGGATGAGCGCCATGCGCGGCAGCTCGCGCTGGGTCACGAAGCGGCCTTCGCCGTCGACCACCATCCAGGCGCGGTCGAATTCCAGGCCGGTCTCGGTCAGCAGCACCTCATCGACCTCGACGCCGGCGCAGGATTTGACCGGGTAGACGAACAGCCGCGCGACGCGGGCTTGCACGTCGCGGGCGGACAGGTCGACGGCGGATTCGGAAGACATGGCGGACGAAGGGCTGAGCGGTGGAGGGCGCATTGTGCCCAAGGACCCACTTCTACAATCCTGCGATGCCCTCCCCCTCCACATTCGACATCTGCGTGCGCGGCGGCGGCATCGTCGGCCGCACGCTGGCCCTGTTGCTGGCACGCGAGCGGCTGCACGTGGCGTTGGTGCAACCGGCCGCGCCACGCCAGGGCGAGTCGTCCGACGTGCGCGCCTATGCCCTCAATGCGGCCTCGCGCCAGTTGTTGGAAACCCTGCGCTGCTGGCCCGATCCCGTGGAAGCCACGGCCGTGCAGGCCATGCAGGTGTTCGGCGACAACGGCGGCGAGGTGAACTTCGACGCCGCACGCCAGGGCCATGGGCTGGCGCTGGCCTGGATCGTCGATGTCGCGGCGCTGGAACGGCGCCTGGCCGAGGCCGTGCGCTACCAGCCGCAGATCGAGGTGCTGGAGCAGCCGCCTGCCAGTGCGGCCCTGACCGTGGTCTGCGAAGGCCGGGCCAGCAGCACGCGCGCCGACCTCGGAGTGGCCTACGACACCCATGCCTATGGTCAGACGGCCATCGCCACGCGGCTGCATTGCGGGCGCCCGCACGGCCAGGTGGCGCGGCAGTGGCTGCTGCAGGGCGAGGTATTGGCGTTCCTGCCGATGGCAGGACCCGAAGGACAACAGGTGGCGGTCGTCTGGTCGGTGCCGCAGGAACGTGCCGCCGCCACGCTGGCGTTGGACGACGCAGCCTTCACACAGTCGCTGGAGCAGATCAGCCAGGGCGCGCTCGGCACGCTGCAAGTGGCCGGCGAGCGCGCGGCCTGGCCGCTGCAGCTCGCGCAGGCCCGGCATTTCGTGGGCGTGCAAGGTGTGGGCCAGGGCCCTGCCCGTGCCTGGGCCCTGGCGGGCGACGCGGCACACAGCGTGCATCCGCTCGCCGGGCAAGGACTGAACCTGGGATTGGGCGATGTGGCCGAGCTGGTGGCGCAGCTGCGCGCACGCGATGCCTGGCGCAGCGTAGGCGACCAACGCGTGCTGCGCCGCTACGAGCGCGCGCGCAAGACGGCGCTGACCAGCATGCGTCTGGCCACCGATGGGATCCAGCAGCTGTTCGCGCACAATGCGCCGGCCCTGCAGGGCCTGCGCAACTGGGGAATGAACGGCTTCGAGCGCAGCGGCCCGCTCAAGCGCTGGGTCGCGCGCCAGGCCATGGGTGTGAACGGCTGAGACGGCCGACATTGCAGAAGGACTTCCACGTGATCAAGCATTTCTTGCGGCCCCAGGCCGCCATCGCGGCGATGGCCATGGCTGTGCTGCTGCCGGCCTGCGGCAAGAGCGAGGGCCCCGCAGCAGTTGCCGCGCCGGCCCTTGCCGCTGCCCCCGCAGCCCCTGCCGCAGCGGGAATGCCCGCGAATGCCGAGGCCACCATCCGCAAGGTGCTGTCCGAACGGCTGCCCCAGTTGCCGGCCATCGAGGAGGTCACGGCCAGCCCGCTGCCCGGCCTGTACGAGGTGCGCCTGGCTGGCGCGGAGATCGTCTATGCCGACGCACAGGGCAACTTCCTGCTGCAGGGCCAGATCTTCGATACGCAGCAGCGCCGCAACCTGACCGAAGACCGGATCAACAAGCTGACGGCGCTGGACTTCAAGGAGCTGCCGCTCAAGGACGCGTTCAAGCTTGTGCGTGGCAACGGCAAGCGACAGATGGCCGTGTTCGTGGACCCGAACTGCGGCTACTGCAAGCGCTTCGAGCGCGACATGGAGAAGATCGACAACGTGACGATCCACCTGTTCCTCTACCCCATCCTGGGACAGGACTCGGTGCAGAAGTCGCAGAGCATCTGGTGCGCCAAGGACCAGGCCAGGACCTGGTCGGACTGGATGGTCCGCAGCCAGCCGATTCCTGCCGCGCAATGCGATGCGGCGGCCGTGGCGCGCAATGTGGCACTGGGCCGCAAGCACAAGATCACGGGCACGCCCACGTTGTTGTTCACCGATGGCACGCGCGTGCCGGGCGCGGTGCCGATCGACGAGGTCGAAAAGATGCTCGTGGCAGCAACGTCTCCGCGCAAGTCCTGAGGCGGCCAGGAGGCGCCGCGGGCGTCCTGTATTCTCGGCGCATGCCGACGACCCCCTCCTCTCCTGCGCCGGCGCGCAAGGCCGCCTCCGCAGACCTCCACCACGACACGCCGGCCATTGCCTACCGGGTCGAACTGGCCGACCTGCATGCCCACCTGTACCGCGTCACCCTGACGGTGCAGGCGCCTCGGTCGCTGCAGCGGGTCTCGCTGCCGGTGTGGATTCCGGGCAGCTACATGGTGCGCGAGTTCTCCAAGCACCTGCAGCAGCTGGAGGCCCACCAGGGGCGCAAGACGGTGGTGTGCCAGCAGCGCGACAAGAACAGCTGGGATCTGGCAGCCGAACCCGGCAAGCCGCTGGTACTGCGTTACCTCGTGCATGCACACGACAGCTCCGTGCGCACGGCCTTCCTGGACGCCGCGCGCGGCTTTTTCAATGCGACCAGCCTGTGCCTGCGCGTGCACGACCAGGAGTGGCTGCCGCATGGGCTGGAGTTGGTGCCTTCGCGCCAGACCGCGGGTTGGTCGGTCGCCACAGGGCTGACGCCCCAACAGGTCGATGCGGCAGGCTTCGGCCACTATCTCGCAGCGGACTACGATGAACTGGCCGACTGTCCGTTCGAGCTCGGTGCGTTCTGGCATGGCGATTTCAAGGCCGGCGGCATCGCCCACCGCTTTGTCGTGGCTGGCGCCCCGCCCTCCTTCGACGGCAACCGCCTGCTGCAGGACACGCAGAAGATCTGCGAGGAGCAGATCCGTTTCTGGCATGCGCATGACGGCAGCAAACCGGCGCACAGGCGCTACGTGTTCCTGCTGAACGCCATGGACGACAGCTATGGTGGGCTGGAGCACCGCAATTCCACGGCCCTGGTCTGCAGCCGGCGCGACCTGCCGCGCCGCGACGAGGCCGGTGGCGAGTCTGCACGCCAGGGCGACGGCTATACCACGCTGCTGGGCCTCATCAGCCACGAGTACTTTCACACCTGGAACGTCAAGCGCCTGCGCCCGGCGGAGTTTGCCCAGTACCACTACGACGCCGAGCAGTACACGCAGTTGCTCTGGTTCTTCGAGGGCTTCACGAGCTACTACGACGACCTGCTGTTGCGCCGCTGCGGCCTGCTGGACAACGCCGGCTATGTCAAGCTGTTGAACAAAACCATCAACCAAGTCATGCAGACGCCGGGCCGGCTGGTTCAATCGGTGGCCGAGGCGAGCATGGACGCCTGGATCAAGTACTACCGCACCGATGCCAACACGCCCAATGCCACCGTGAGCTATTACGCCAAGGGTGCGCTGGTGGCGCTCTGCTTTGACCTCCTGCTCCGCGCCGAGGGCCGCGGCACGCTGGACGCCGTGATGCAGCGTCTGTGGACACGGTGCGCGGCCGGCCCCATGTCGGAGGCCGACTTCGCGGCGGCACTTGCCGATGTGGGAGGCAGGCCCTTCGATGCGGAAATTGCCGCCTGGGTCCACGGGCGCGACGAACTGCCGTTGCGCGAACTGTTGGCACGCCATGGTGTGGAAGTGCACGACGACCCCGCGCAGCTGGCCCAGCGACTGGGCCTGCGTGTGAGCGAGCAGAACGGTGTGCAGGTCAAGGTGGTACTGCGCGGCAGCGCGGCCGAACAGGCCGGCCTGGCAGCGGACGACGAGTGGCTTGGCGTGGAGACCGAGAACGAGGGGTGGCGCCTGAACCGCCTGGACGACCTGTCGCTTTATACGGGCCGCACACGCAGCGTCACGGCGCTGGTGGCGCGCGACAAGCGCCTGCTGCGCCTGCGGCTGGAACTGCCGGCCCCGCAAGACGGCAGGACCTGGCGTCTGGCGGTCCAGAACGCCCAGCCTGTCGACGCCTGGCTTGCACCTGCCTGATGGGCCGGCGGGCTTGTCCCGTCCATCTGTGGACATCCTTGGGGACAGACGCGGGACCAGCGGCCCGATGGCAGCATCCATGCGGGCCTGCGTTGTGCTGCCTTTTTTTTGGGCAGTTTCAGTCGACCTTCGCGCCTGAGGCACGCACCACTGCGCCCCACTTCTCGATGTCCGAGGCAAGGACCGCTTTGAACTCGGCCGGCGACGTCGCGTAGGGTTCGGCGCCCTGGGCCGCAAATCGTTCAACCATCTCGGGCTGCTGCAGCACTGCGTTGACGTCGGCGTTGACGCGGTCCACGAGTTCGCGTGGCATGTTCCTGTGGGCCATCAGGCCGAACCATGGGTTGACGTCGAAGCCCGGCAGGCCGCTTTCGGCGACCGTGGGAATGGTGCCGAAGGCGGGGGCGCGCTTGGCGCTCGTGACGGCGATGGGCTGCAGCGCTGCGGTCTTGATCTGGCCGGCCACCGAGGGCAGGCTCGTGAACACCACGTCGATCTGACCGCCGAGCAGGTCTTGCAGCGCCGGCGCCGCGCCGCGGTAGGGCACGTGCACGAGTTCGATCTTGGCAGCGCGTGCGAACATCTCGCCCAGCAGGTGGTTGACCGAGCCATTGCCGGCCGATCCGTAGGTCACGCGACCGCTGCGC
>CAJYRH010000132.1 GCA_913776795.1 uncultured Pseudorhodoferax sp.
GTGCGGCCGAGGCACCGGCCGTGACCACGATGCGGCGCGCCGGCACCTGCAGCTGGCCTGCCTGGCGCTGATCGAGGCCGGCGATGAAGTGCTGATGCCGGACCCGAGCTACCCCTGCAACCGGCATTTCGTGAGCGCCGCCGAAGGCCGCGCCGTGCTGCTGCCGACGACGGCGTCCGAACGCTTCCAGCTCAGCGCCGACAAGGTCGCCGCCGCCTGGAACGCACAGACGCGCGGGGTGCTGCTGGCCTCGCCCTCCAACCCCACCGGCACCTCGATCGCGCCCGACGAACTGGCCCGCATCCATGCGCAGGTCCAGGCGCGCGGCGGCATCACGCTCATCGACGAGATCTACCTGGGCCTGTCCTACGACCCGGCCTTCGGTCGCAGCGCGCTGGCGCTGGGCGAGGACGTGGTCAGCATCAACAGCTTTTCCAAATACTTCAACATGACGGGGTGGCGTCTGGGCTGGCTGGTCGTGCCCGATGCGCTGGTACCCGTGGTCGAGCGCATCGCGCAGAACCTGTTCATCTGCGCCAGCACCGTCGCGCAGCACGCTGCGCTGGCCTGCTTCGAGGCCGAGAGCCTCGCGCTGTACGAGCAGCGCCGCGCCGAATTCCGCGCGCGGCGCGACTACTTCGTGCCGGCGCTCGACGGGCTGGGCCTGAAGGTGCCCGTCATGCCCGACGGCGCCTTCTACGCCTGGGCCGACTGCGCGCAGGCCTGCGAGCGACTGGGCGTGCAGGGCAGCTGGGATCTCACGTTCGCGCTGATGCGCCAGGCCCACCTGGCCGTGACGCCGGGCCGCGACTTCGGCCAGGCCGACACCGGCCGCTTCGTCCGCTTCTCCACCGCCAGCTCGATGGCCCACCTGCAGGAAGCGGTGGCGCGCCTGCGCACCCTGCTCGCATGACGGACGCCATGTTCCGCTTCCCGGTGCGCGTGTACTGGGAAGACACCGACGCCGGCGGCATCGTGTTCTATGTGAACTACCTGAAGTTCTTCGAACGTGCGCGCACCGAGTGGCTGCGCGCGCGCGGCATCGGCCAACGCACGCTGAAGGAGCGGACCGGCGGAATGTTCGTCGTCAGCGACACGCAGGTGCGCTACCTGCAGCCCGCGCGGCTCGACGACGAACTGCTGGTCACCGTCCGCGTGGAACGATTTGGCGCTGCCTCGCTCCTACTGGCCCAGCAGGTGCTGGCGGGGCCGGCACCTGGCGGGCCTGCTCTTTGCGAGGGAAGCATCCGCATCGGCTGGGTCCAGGCCGACACGCTGCGCCCTGCGAGAATTCCGCCCTCGGTTTTGAACGTGCTAGAACAAACATGACGCCTCTCCTGTGCCCGTCCGTCCGGAGTCCCCGATGACCCAGGACATGTCCATCCTGCACCTGGTGCTCAACGCCAGCTTCGTCGTCCAGTTCGTGATGGCGCTGCTGGTGTGCGTGTCCATCGCCAGCTGGGCTGCGATCTTCCGCAAGCTCTTCGCGCTCAAGAAGGTGCATGCGCTCAACGAGGAGTTCGAGCGCGATTTCTGGTCCGGCAGCAACCTCAACGAGCTCTACGCCGCCGCCACGCAGAACGCCAAGAGCGCCGGCCCCATGGAACGCATCTTCGCAAGCGGCATGCGCGAGTACCAGAAGCTGCGCGAGCGCCGCATCTCGGATGCCGGCACGCTGATGGACGGCGCGCGCCGCGCCATGCGCGCCAGCTTCCAGCGCGAGATGGACGTGGTCGAGACCAACCTCTCGTTCATGGCGTCGGTGGGCTCGGTCTCGCCCTATGTCGGCCTGTTCGGCACGGTCTGGGGCATCATGCACGCCTTCACGGGACTGGCCAGCATGCAGCAGGTGACGCTCGCCACCGTGGCGCCCGGCATCGCCGAAGCGCTGGTGGCCACGGCGATCGGCCTGTTCGCCGCCATTCCGGCCGTGGTGGCCTACAACCGCTTCGCGCGCGACATCGACCGCACGGCCATCCGCCTGGAAACCTTCATCGAAGAGTTCTGCAACATCCTGCAGCGCAACGTGGCGACGCAATCGCCGTCAGGACACTGAGATGCCCGGAACGGTGTCCAGAGGCCGGGGCCGCCGCACCATGAACGAGATCAACATGGTCCCGTTCATCGACGTGATGCTGGTGCTGCTCATCATCTTCATGGTCACGGCCCCCATGGTCACGCCCAGCCTGATCGACCTGCCCAGCGTGGGCAAGGCCGGCCGCCAGCCCGACAAGATCATCCAGGTCGTCATCAACAAGGACGAGCGGCTGGAGGTCAAGGGCAGCGATGGCAGCCAGTCGGTCTCGCAGCGCGAACTCGCCGCCGCTGTCAAGCGCGCCCAGGGCGAGGACACGAACGCACCCGTGGTGATCAGCGCCGACCGCAACGTGAAGTACGAGACCGTGGTCAAGGCCATGGACGCGCTGCAGCGCGCCGGTGTGGCGCGCGTGGGCCTGTCGGTGCAGCTCGGCCAGTAGACAAGGGCAATGGCCACCTTGACCCATGCTGCGCTGGAACCCTCCAGCCTCACACCACCTCAGCAGGGCGGCCTGCTGCGCTCCGTCGGCCTGGCGCTGGTGGCGCATGCCTTGCTGATCGCCGCGCTGACCTGGGGCGTGAACTGGAAGTCCCAGGAAGCCCCGGTCGTGGAGGCCGAGATCTGGTCCTCCGTGCGCCAGCAGGCGGCACCGCGGGCCGTCGAGCCGCCGGCCGTGCAGCCCGAGCCCGAACCTCCCAAGCCGCAACCCAAGGTCGAGCCTGCCCCGACGCCGCCGGCACCGCCCAAGGTCGCCCCGCCCCCCGACACCAGCGTGCGCGACGCGCAGATTGCGCTGGAGCGCGAGAAGCAGGAGCGCGAACGCAAGGAGCGCGAGCGCGAACTCGCCGAGCGGCGCGAGCAGCAGAAAAAGGCCGCCGCCGAAAAGCAGCGCCAGGAAGACCTGGCCGATGCCAGGCGCGAAGCGCAGCAGAAGGCTGAGGCCCAGAAAAAGCTCGAAGCCCAGAAGAAGGCCGAGGCGCAGAAGAAGGCCGAAGCCGACGAACGCAAGGCCGCCGAGGCGGCCGAGGCCAAGCGCAAGCAGCAACAACAGCAGCAGGCCGCGGCCAAGGCCGCCGATGAAAAAGCCGCCGAAGCCCGCCGCCAGGAGAACATCCGCCGCATGCAGGGCATGGCCGGTGCCAGCGGCGGCCCCACCGCCACCGGCAGCGCGCTGCAATCCAGTGGGCCGTCGGCCAGCTACGGGGGGCGTGTCGCGGCGCGTGTGCGCCCGAACATCGTGTTTCCCGACAGCGTCCCCGGCAACCCGGCGGCCGAAGTCGAGGTCCGCACGGCACCGGACGGCACCATCGTCGGCCGCCGCCTGGTCAAGTCCAGCGGCAACAAGGCCTGGGACGATGCCGTGCTGCGCGCGATCGACAAGACCGAGACCTTGCCGCGCGACACCGATGGCCGCGTGCCCTCGCTGATGACCATCAGCTTCCGGCCCAAGGACAACTGAACCAGACCGAAGCGAACGCGCGCGCCCGGGGTGGCGCGCAGGTCAGGCCGGCGGCACGCCCTCCTGCTCGCGCAGCCAGCGCCACAGCGTGGAGCGGCTCACACCCAGCAGGCGCGCAGCCTTCTGGCGGTTCTGCCCGGCCTGCTGCATCGCCTGCGCCACGCGCTCGGACTGCGTGGCCCCTGGTCCTGCGGACACCTGCGGCTCGCGCCCTGGCCCGAACAGTTCGGGGCATTCGACGCGCAGGTCTGCGGCATCGGCCTGCGAAGACACGCCCGCGGCCGTGAAGTACACCGCAAGCCGCTCGCAGATGTTCTGCAGTTCGCGCACATTGCCGGGCCAGCCATAGTCCTGCATGGCGGGCAGCAGCGGTGCCAGCACACTGGCCGCATCGCGGCGGGCGCCACAGCGGGCCAGGCCGCGCTGCATCAGCTGCTCGGCCAGCAGCGCGACGTCTTCGCGCCGCTCGCGCAGGGGCGGCAGGGGCAGGCGCAGGGTGTTGAGCCGGTAGAACAGGTCCTCGCGGAACTGGCGCTGCGCCACCCGCTCGGCCAGCGGCTGGTGGGTGGCAGCGATGACCCGCAAGTCCACCGGGATCGCGCTGCTGCCGCCCAGCCGCGTCACCTCGCGCTCCTGCAGCACCCGCAGCAGGCGGCTCTGCAGCGCCATCGGCATGTCGCCGATCTCGTCCAGGAACAGCGTGCCGGTGTGCGCCGCCTCGACCAGGCCGCGCTTGCCGCCGCGCCGCGCGCCGGTGAAGGCACCCTCCTCGTAGCCGAACAGCTCGCTCTCGAGCAGCGATTCCGGGAACGAAGCGCAGTTGACCGCGATGAACGGCCGTGCCGCGCGCGCGCTTTCGTTGTGGATGGCCTGGGCGAACAACTCCTTGCCGGTTCCGCTCTCGCCGGTCACCAGCACGGTGAGATCGGACTGCGCGAAGCGGCGGGCCGCCTGCACGGCGCGCACGAAGGCGGGCGCGCGCCCGACCAGGCCGCCGAAATCATGGCGCGCCGTGGCCTGGCGCCGCCGCTGCTGCAGCCGCAGGCTGGTGTCCGCCGCCTCGATGTCCCGCGCGTCGTAGAGCATCAGCGCGGCACCCACGGCGGCCCCCTGCTCGCGGATCGGCGTGCGGTGCGCGACCCAGTCGCGGTGCGCAAAGCGCAGCACGGCCCCGCGCTCGGCCACACCGCGCTGCAGCGTGGCCTGCAGGGACAGTTCAGGCTCCACCTGCTCCAGCGCGCGGCCCAGCAAGGCCTCGGCCGGCAGGCCCAGCAGGGCCTGCATGGGCGGGTTCACCGCGGTGATGCGGTGCAGCCCGTCCACCGCCAGCACCGCCTCCTGCAGGTTGTCCAGCACGCCGTGCAGCAGTTCGTAGCGGCTCGCCTCCAGCCGCGCCACGCGCGCCAGTTCGATCGCATCCTCGATGCCGCGCCGCACGGATTCGATCGAGTAGGCCAGCAGCCCGGCCAGCCCGCACTCCTCGGCCAGTTCCACCACGAGGCTGGAGCCGATGATCACGCGGTAACCCTCGCGGCGCAGCTGCTCGAAGCGCTCGCGGGCATCGGCCGGCGTGTGGTAGGCGTACTGCTGCACCTCCACGTTCAGCAGCCCCTTCACGGCGTCCAGTTCGGGGATGGTCTGGCCGTACATCACGATGCCGACGCGGTCGGCGATGCGGCGGGCACGGATCAGGGCCTGCATGAGGTCGAAGCCGGTCAGCTGGATCGTCGCCACGGGCGCCTGCAGGCCGTGCCGCAGCACGCTGGCGTTAGAGCCAGCGCTCACGAAGGCATCCACCTGGCCGCGTGCCAGCCGCTCCTTCGCCAGCATCAGGGCATCGGTGAACACGCCGTCGACCAGTTCGATCTCGGCACGGTCGTGGTACTCCGCAATGATCGGCATGGCGAACTGCCGGATGTGCCGGTAGCTCATGAAGCACAGGCGCGGCTTGAAGGGCTGCAGGGCGGCGGGGGCGATGTTCGATGGCAAGCAACAAGTGTCGCATGAACATCCGGTGAAACACACACACGGGCGCGGCGCCCGTCATCTTCCATTCAAATCAATGGGTTGCGGGGTTTGGACGGTTGGCACGCAAGCTGCAACCGCTGTTCCATCACACCCACGGAGACCGCCCTTGGCACTGGAACACATCACCGTCCTCGACCTCACCCACATGCTGTCGGGACCCTACGGCACCATGCTGCTGGCCGACCTGGGCGCCCGCACCATCAAGGTCGAGCCGCCTGGCACCGGCGAAGGCACGCGGCGGCTGCTGGAGCACGACCCGGACTACGCACGCGACGGCATGGGCGCGTACTTCCTGACGCTGAACCGCAACAAGCACAGCGTCTGCGTGGACCTCAAGAGCGCCGCGGGCAAGGCCGTGTTCATGGACCTCGTGCGGCATGCCGACGTGGTGTTCGACAACTTCAGTGTCGGCGTTCCGACCCGCCTGGGCATCGGCCATGCGGAGCTGGCCCAGGTCAATCCGCGCATCATCACCTGCTCGGTGACCGGGTTCGGCGAGACCGGCCCGCAGACCCAGCGCCCTGCGTTCGACCAGGTCGTGCAGGCCATGGGCGGCGGCATGTCGATCACGGGCACACCGCAGAGCGGCCCGACCCGCAGCGGCATTCCCATCGGCGACCTGGGAGGCGGCATCTTCGGCGCCATCGGCGTGCTGGCAGCGCTGGCCGAACGCGAACGCACCGGCGTCGGCCAGCATGTCGATGTGTCCATGCTGGATGCGCAGATCTCGCTGCTCAACTACATGGCCACCATGCATCTGCTGTCCGGCCATGTGCCCGGCGGCATCGGCAACGGGCATTTCGTGCACGTTCCCTACAACAGCTACCCGACGGCCGACGGCCACGTCATCGTCGCGTGCATCGGTGACCCGTTCTTCGAGCGCTTCGTCGAATTCATCGACCTGCCCGCGCTGCGCGATCCGGAACTGCGCAAGCAGCCTGTGCGCTACGCGGCCAAGGAGCGGATCGACGCGCTGATCGCGGACGCGTTCCGCCAGCACGGCACGGAGCACTGGCTCGAACGCCTGCGCGCCGCCCGCATTCCCTGCGGCCCGGTGAACAATTTCGCGCAGGCACTGGGCGACACGCAGGTCCAGGCGCGCGACATGGTGGTGCCCGTGCAGTTGCGCACGGGCGAGACCGTGCGCATGCCCGGCAACCCGGTCAAGCTGTCTGGCGCGGGGCCGGCCCGCTATACATGCCCGCCCGCGCTGGGCCAGGACACCGACCAGGTGCTGACCGAGCTGCTGGGCTACGACGGCGAGCGGCTGGCAGAGCTCAAGCGCTCCGGCGCGGTCGCCTGAGGCGCAGGCGCGATGGAATCCATCCACATCACCGACGTGGCCCCGCGCGACGGGCTGCAGAACCAGCAGGTCGCGGTGTCGACCGACGCCAAGCTCCGGCTCATCGCGCTGCTGGCCGCCGCGGGCGTGCGAAGCGTGGAAGCCACCAGCTTCGTCTCGCCCAAGGCGGTGCCGCAGATGGCCGATGCCGGCGACCTGGTGCCACGCCTGAACGCCGCACTCCCGCAACTGCGCACCTCGGTGCTCGTTCCCAACCTCAAGGGACTGGAGCGCGCCCGTGCCGCCGGGGCGCGCGAGATCGCGGTCGTGCTGTCGGCCACCGAGACGATGAACCGCAGGAACATCAACATGGGCCTGGAGCAGGCCACCGACGTCAGTGCCCAGACCCTGGCCGAGGCGCAGCGCCTCGGGCTGCGCACGCGGGCCTACGTGGCCGTGGCGTTCGACTG
>CAJYRH010000133.1 GCA_913776795.1 uncultured Pseudorhodoferax sp.
CTGGGCGTCTCGCGCGCCACGGTGTACAGCGATGCCCGCTGAAGCCCGTTTGCGCCTGCTGGACGGGCCGACCGTCGCGGCGCTGCTGGAGCCGCAGGCCGTTCGTTCGGCCGTCGAGCAGGCCTTCGCGCTGCACAGCCGGGGCGAAGGCCGCACCTTCCCCGTGGTGCGCGAGCCGCTGGAGCAGGGTGTGTTCGGCATCAAGTCCGGCGCGGTGCCCATGCAGGCGCTGCTGGGCTACAAGGCTGCCGGCTTCTGGCCGGGGAACCGCGGCCAGGGCGGCGAACCGCACCAGGCCACCATCGTGCTGCACGACCCGGCCACGGGCAGGCCGCGCAGCGTGATCGATGGCAACGCCATCACCACGGCGCGCACGGCTGCGGCCGGCGCCATCGGCCTGCAGCGCCTGGCGCGGCCCGACAGCCGCACGCTGTGCCTGTTCGGCACCGGCGTGCAGGCACGCGCCCACCTGGCCGAGGCGCTGCGTGTGCTGCCTGCGCTGGAGCGGGTGCGCTACTGCACGCACCGCGCCCAGCCCGACGCAGCCTTCGAGGCCATGTTCGCGGACCGCTGCGCGCTGCAGTTCGCGCCCGATGCCGATGCGGCCGTGGCCGCCAGCGACGTGGTCGTCACGGCCACGCCCGGCGCCGGCCCGCTATTCGGCCTGGACGCCGTGCGCCCCGGCACCCATGTCAACGCCGTGGGCGCCGACACCCGCGGCAAACGCGAGCTGCCCGAGGGCCTGCTCGCGCGTGCCCTGCTCGTGGTCGACGACCGGACGCAGGCCCGCGCGCTGGGCGAGGCGCAATGGGCGCCCGACCTGCCTTGCACCGAAATCGGCGCCCTGCCCGCGCTGCCGCGCGCGCCGGATGCCATCACCGTGTTCGACCTGACCGGGCTGGCGCTGCAGGACCTGGCCGTCGCGCGCCTGGTGCTGGCCCGCGCCGAAGCGCAGGGCCTGGGCCTGGACATCGCCTGGCCCTGGTAATCCCTTTCTCCACCCGACCACCGTACCGCCATGAACGACCTGACCCTGCCGACCTACGAAGACGTGGCCGCCGCTGCCCGCCGCATCGAAGGCCATGCGCACCGCACGCCCGTGATGACCTCGCGCACGCTGAACGAGGCCATCGGCGCCCAGGTGTTCTTCAAGTGCGAGAACCTGCAGCGCATGGGCGCCTTCAAGTTCCGCGGCGGCTTCAACGCCCTGTCCCGGTTCGACGCCGCCCAGCGCCGCGCCGGCGTCGTCGCCTTCTCCTCGGGCAACCACGCCCAGGCCATCGCGCTGGCGGCCCGCACCCTGGAGATCCCGGCCACCATCGTGATGCCCAACGACGCCCCGGCCATGAAGGTCGCCGCCACCCGGGGCTACGGCGCCACGGTGGTCGGCTACGACCGCTACACCGAAGACCGCGAGCAGATCGGCCGCGACCTCGCGCAACGGCATGGCTTCACGCTGATTCCGCCGTACGACCACCCTGACGTGATCGCCGGCCAGGGCACGGCGGCCAAGGAACTCGTCGAGGAGGTCGGCCCGCTCGACGCCTTTTACGCGCCATTGGGCGGCGGCGGCCTGCTGTCGGGCTCGGCGCTGGCGCTGCGCGCCCTGTCGCCCAAGACCCGCATCGTCGGCGTGGAGCCCGAGGCCGGCAACGACGGCCAGCAGTCGTTCCGCAGCGGCAGCATCGTGCACATCGACGTGCCCAAGACCATCGCCGACGGTGCGCAGACTCAGCACCTGGGCAACTACACCTTCGGCGTGATCCGGCGCGACGTGGACGACGTGCAGACCGCCAGCGACGCCGAGCTGGTGGACGCCATGGCCTTCGCGGCTGCGCGCATGAAGATCGTCGTCGAGCCCACCGGCTGCCTGGGCCTGGCCGCCGTGCGGCGCGAAGCCACCGCCCTGCGTGGCCAGCGCATCGGCGTGCTGCTGAGCGGCGGCAACGTGGATCTGGCGCGCATGTGCGAACTGCTGGGTGCGCGGCCGGCCTGAGCCGTCGCAGCGCCCGTGCCCGCCGTGCGGCTCAGAAGACCGACAGCCCCGTTCGCGCCACGAACATCTCCAGCGCCTGGCGGCCCAGCGCCGAATTGCCCGTGGCGTCCAGCGCCGGCGACCAGACCACGAGGGTGAGCCGGTCCGGCACCACCGCCACGATGCCGCCGCCCACGCCGCTCTTGCAGGGCAGGCCGATGCGGTAGGCGAACTCGCCGGCCGCGTCGTAGGTGCCGCAGGTCAGCATCAGCGCGTTGATGCGGCGCGTCTGGCGTTCGGTGCAGACGGCGCCGTCGGCCCAGCGCGGATGGTGGCCGTCGCGGCTCAGGTAGGCCGCCGCGCGCGCCAGCTGCAGGCAGCTCAGGCGCAGCGCGCACTGGTGGAAGTACAGGTCCAGCACCTGCTCGACCGGGTTGTCGAGCTTGCCGAAGCTCTTCATCAAATTGGCCAGCGCCAGGTTGCGGAAACCCGTGGCGGCTTCGGAAGCGGCCACCTCCTCGTCGAAGCCCACGGGCTCGCCGGCCAGCGCCGTCATCAGCGCCAGCAGCTCGGCCCTGGCCCGGCTGCCGAACAACGTGACCAGCCGGTCG
>CAJYRH010000134.1 GCA_913776795.1 uncultured Pseudorhodoferax sp.
CAGGCGCCGAAATAGAACTCCTTGGGCGGCAGGATCGAGGTCTGGCGCCACTGGGCCAGCAGCGGCTCGTGGCGGTTGATGGCCTCCAGCAGCAGGAAGTCGGAGATCTCGCCGACGCCGGCGCGCCCGGGCTGCGCCAGCCGCGCGGCCAGTGCCTCGCCGCGCTGGTGCAGGAGGCCGTGCAGCTCGCGCAGGTAGGACGCCAGGATGTCGTTGCCCCCGCTGTGCAGCGTGGGCGGGATGAAGGCGGTGTCCAGCACCACCTTGTTGTCGGCCCGGCGCTCGACCACGCGGCACAGGTTCAGCGTGGCATAGCCCTCCTGCGCGTCGCGCGCGAGCATCACGCGCAGGTGCAGCCGGCCGATCTGGATGGGCGCCATGCGCTCGCCGGTCACGTTTGTGTCGCCGACCTCGACCTCGGCCGCGTGGTAGCGCGGCGGCATCGATCCGGCATCGCCCTCGGCATCGGACTCGGCCACCCCGGGGCGCTGCAGCGCCAGCGCCAGCACCACCATCTCGTCGCGCAGGTCGGGCGGCACGTCGAGCGCGGCCGGTGCCGCGTCCTGGCCCGGGATGTCGAAGGCCACGCCGTCGGGCATCAGGCCCTGGGCCGCGTTCAGCGCGATCTTGCCCAGGTTCAGCGCCGCGCTGTCCAGCGACAGGTTCAGGAAGCCCCAGCCGTAAGGCTGCTGGGCGGCCGAGCGCTGCAGCTCCTGCGCCAGGGTGTAGCGGTCGTGCTGCTGGAAATGCTGGGGCTGCAGGAACATGCCCTCGGTCCAGATGACTTTGTTGGTCCAGGTCATGGTGGGTTCGCGGTTCTGTGCATTCAGGGAATCTGGTGGGTGACCTGGCCCGCGAACGTCACGCCGACCACGCCGCCATAGGCGCACATCAGCTTGCAGGTGTCGTCCAGGGCCGGGAACTGGGTCAGCAGCACCGTGACGGCGCCGGGCACCCAGGGGGCGGGGAAGACCGGCACGCAGGGCATCGGCGTGAGCACCCCCAGCGCCGCGGCGGTGGCGCTGGCCACCGTGGGATTGGCCAGCGAGCTGCACATGCCGAACGGCGGCACGTTGGCAATCGGCTTGTTGTCCATGATGTTGCCTGCGTCCATGTTGCTGGTCATGACCGTCTTGGGCGTGGCGATGAACGAGGAGGGCGCCATGCCGAAGGTGCATTGCAGGACGGCGCCGGTACAGACCTGGTTGGGCATGTCAGTGTCCCCTGCCGATCCACACCGTGATGGCACTGTAGTTGTCGTGCGTGGCCTTGCCGGCCGCGCCCGCATGGCGCAGCACGAGTTGTTCCAGCGCAGCGAGCCAGGCCTGCGGGTCGACCGCCCGCGCCAGGCTGGCGCTGAGCTCGACCTCGTCGACGTATTCCCACAGGCCGTCGGTGCACAGCAGGAAGACGTCGCCGTCGCGCAGGTTCCACGGCTTGGTGGCGGTGGTGACGTGCAGGTGCTCGGGCGCGCTGCCCAGGGCCGACAGCAGTTCGCTGCGGCGCGGGTGGGTGCGCATCTCGTGCGGCTGCAACAGACCGGCCGCGACCAGCGACTGCACCACGCTGTGGTCCTGCGTGTGCGCCAGCATCTGGCCGCCGCGGAAGAGGTACATGCGCGAGTCGCCGGCATGGCCCCACAGCGCCTGGCCCTGCTCCAGGTCGATGAACAGGCTCACCACGGTGGTGTGCATGTGGGCCTGCTCGGGGCCGTCGGCACGGTGGCGGATCACCGTGGTGTTGGTGTCCAGCAGCAGGTCGTGCACCTCGTCCGGGCGCGCCAGCGGCGCGGCGGCGAACTGCTCGATGATGTGGCGCACGGCGAGTCTGGAGGCGATGTCGCCGCCGCCGTGGCCGCCGGCACCGTCGGCCACCACGCAGCACAGGTGCCGCTCCGAATGCCAGTGGCCGCAGGCGTCCTCGTTGTGGCTGCGCCCGCCCACGCGGGACAGGATGGCCAGCTCGACCGGCGGCAGCGCGCCATGGCCGCCGACGCGTTCGGACAGCGGCGCGGTCGTGGCGTCGGTTGCGGTCGACGGTGCGGTCGAAGGGACGGTCAAGGGCGGGCCTCCTTGAGCTGGTCGATGTGTTCCTCGTAGGCCGCGAGGAAGGCCTTGCCGAACAGGCTGTGGAAGTCGTCCTCGGCCTCCTCGCTGATCTGCGCGTAGTGCTCGGTGAAGATCTCCCACATGCGCGCCTTGCGGCTGCCGGGCAGAAGGGACATCAGGCCCGAGCGCTGCGTCAGACGGCCCTCCAGCTCGGCCGGGTCGAAGCGTTCCAGCATGCCGGCCAGTGCCGCGCGCATGCCGGCGACGAAACCGAACTGGTGGGCGCGCAGGTCCTGGAAGGCATCGTCCATGGCCTGCCTGGCCGGCATGAAGCCGCGCGTGGGCGGCGACAGCAGATGCTGCAGCGCGGCCTCCGCCGTGGGCGAGAACTTGAGCGGGTTGTTCTCGCGCGCGACGATCATCGTGGCTTCGGCCCGCACCTCGCGCTTGAGCGCTGCGCGGGCCACCAGCAGGTCGACCGTGCCCGCGGCGCAGGCGTGCAGCAGCTGGCCGATCAGGCGCATGAGTTCGGGCGTGAGCTGGTCGATCTTGAGCGCGGGCACGTCCAGGCCCTCGCGCAGGGCGGCCAGCAGCGCCGCCGGGTCGCCGGCCTGGGATGCGGCATGGGCAGCAGCCGCCAGCGGCGCCGGCGCCGCAGTGGAGGGCGGGCCCGCGAAGGCCGCCGGCGCCGGGACGGCCTGCGGCACGGGCGCGGGCTGCGGCGGCGGCGCCGGCTCGGCAGCGGCCCGCCGGGCCGGCACGATCACCGTGTGCGAAGGCTCGGCGCCACCTGGCGGCGTGTCCCACGACAGCACGGCACCGGCAGGCAGTGCCGCCGGCGGCGCAGCGGCGCGCGCCGGCGCCGGCGCGGGACCCGGCGCCGGGACCGCCTGCGGCGCAATGAAGGGCTGGTTGAGCTCGGAGAAGTCGTCGCGCGCGGCCGCAGCGCTGGCGCGCGGCGCCGCGTTCAGCGATGCCAGCGGGTCGGCATCGGCCGCCATGTTCGGCAGCGCGGCCGGCGC
>CAJYRH010000135.1 GCA_913776795.1 uncultured Pseudorhodoferax sp.
GTTGCCGACCTCCATGGTGGACGACAGGCCGCTGCGCCCGCTCATCGCATCGCTGGGAATGCCCCACAGCGGCGCCAGCCTTGGAAACAGCAGGAACAGCACCAGCATGATGGGCGCGCCCACCACCGCCATGCGCAGCGCATGGCGCGCCGACTCGGCCAGCGGCGGCCGGCCCACCGGCATGTGGGCGTTGACCAGCGCTGTCAGCAGGCCCAGCAGGCCGACCAGCATGGCGGCGGCCGTCAGCAGCGACTGCGAGAAGAAGAAGTTCGTGAGCATCGTGAAGAAGCCCAGGAAGAACACCACGAAGGCGTCGCGCCGCGCACGCAGCTCCAGCGTCTTGAGCGCCAGCAGCGAGACCAGCAGCGTCACGCCGGCGTCGCGGCCCAGCAGCGTGCGGTGGCTCATGAGCGTGAGGCCCAGCGTCAGCGCCAGCAGCGCCGCCAGCCACCAGCGCGAGGGCAGCGGTCGCGCGCCGAGCGCGATCCAGCCGCGCCACAGCAGCACGCCGCCGGCCAGAAGGCTGCACCACAGCGGCAGCCGCGGCACCTGTGGCAGCAGGATCCAGCCGATGACAGCCAGCAGGAACAAGGTGTCGCGGCCGTCGCGCGGCAGCTGGCCTGCCAGCCGGTGCGGGACCAGTCGGCTCAGCACAGCGCCAGCGCCTCCAGGCAGCGCCGCTTGTGGGCCTCGCCGCTGGCGGGCGGTACCTCCACGCCAGGCACGCGCAGCCCGTACTGCAGCGCCAGCCGGTCGGCCTGCAGCACCCAGGCGCACAGGCGCGCCAGCCGCTGTTCGCTGTCGGGCAGGTGCGCCAGGGCGGGCTCCAGCCACAGTTCGTGGCGCTGCGCCTGCTGGCTGTCGCGGCTGACCAGTTCACCGGCCTTGGCGGCTTTCTTCCAGACGACCAGCTTGAGCGGGTCGCCGCGGCGGTAGGCGCGCACGCCGTCGAACTCGCCGGTGCTGGCGGCCTGGCGCGCCATGGCTCCCCCGGCGCGCGGCTCGCCTGCGGGCAGCGGCGGCGGGTGCGCTTCGGGCTGCGGGTAGACCAGCACCTGGGCGGCGGGCCGCCACAACGTCCAGACGCGGAAGGTGCCGAGCGGAAACCGCGTCTCCAGCGTCAGCGTCGGAACCGGGTGCAGCCCGCGCCGGGCTGGGGAAAAGGCCACGTGCACCTGGCTGCGGCCCTGCGCCGGCACGTCGACGAACGCCTGCTTCGCGGTGTCCAGCAGGCTGGCGGCGATGCCATGGCGTGCACTCTTGCGCGTGCTGGCCAGCTCCAGCGTGAGCGTGCTGCCGCTGCCCAGGAACTGCGGCTCGGGCGGCAGCAGGTGCAGCTGCAGGCCACGCAGCGTGGCATGGCCCACGTGCATGCCGACGAGCGCACAGCCGGCCAGCAGGAAGGTGAGCAGGTAGCCCAGGTTCAGCTGGTAGTTGATGGACGCCAGCAGCAGCAGCAGCACGGTGGCCGCCAGCATCAGGCCGGCGCGCGTGGGCAGGATGTAGATGTTGCGCTGGGTGAGCAGCAGCTGGTCGCTGCGCGGCAGCCGGGCCTCCCACCACCGCCGCACGGCGCTGCGCCAGCGCGGCCACGGGTTCAGTCGTGCCACCGGATTCACGGCAGCGGCACGGCCTCGAGCATCGCGCGGACCTGTTCGACGGCGCCTCGGCCTGCATCGCCGACCGGAACCAGCCGGTGCGCGACGGTCTGCGGCAGGATGGCCTGGACGTCGTCGGGCGCAACGTAGTCGCGCCCGGCCAGCAGGGCCTGGGCCTTGGCCGCCCGCACCACGGCGATGCCGGCACGCGGCGACAGGCCCTGCAGGAACCAGCGGCCCGAGCGCGTGGCGGCCATGAGGTCCTGCAGGTACTCGATCAGCGGCGGGGCGGCGTGCACCTGCAGCACCTGCTGCTGCAACTGCTGCAGCTGCGCCCCGGTGAGCAGCGCAGGCAGTGCGTCCACGAGCGCGCGCCGGTCCTCCCCGGCCAGCAGCAGGCGCTCGGCCGCACGGTCCGGATAGCCGATGGAGATGCGCATCAGGAATCGGTCCAGCTGCGATTCGGGCAGCGCGAAGGTACCTAGCTGGTCTTGCGGGTTCTGCGTGGCGATCACGAAGAAGGGCCGCGGCAGCGGCCGTGTGGCGCCCTCGACCGTCACCTGCTTTTCTTCCATGGCCTCGAGCAGCGCGCTCTGCGTCTTCGGGCTGGCGCGGTTGATCTCGTCGGCCAGCAGGATCTGCGCGAACAGCGGACCGGGATGGAACACGAAGGCCTCCTTGCCGCGCTCGTAGACCGACACGCCCGTCAGGTCCGAGGGCATCAGGTCGGAGGTGAACTGCACGCGCGAGAACTGCAGGCCGAAGGTGCGCGACAGCGCATGGGCCAGCGTGGTCTTGCCAACGCCCGGCACATCCTCGATCAGCAGGTGGCCGCCGGCCAGCAGGCAGGCCACGCAATCCTGGACCTGGGCCTCCTTGCCCACGATCACGCCATTGAGTTGGCGCAGAAGGTCCTTGACTTTCTCTTGTACGATCATCGCGAGACATTACCCGAAAACGACAGCCAGCGAGACGACAGCCGTGAACCAGACGGGATACTTCAGCCACCGCGATTGCTGCAAGCATGAGATGGGCCCGGGCCACCCGGAATGCCCGGAGCGTCTTGACGCCATCGAGGACCGCCTGCTGGTCTCCGGCGTGGGCGATGCACTGGAGCGGCGCGAAGCCCCCCTGGCCACGGTGTCCGACCTCGAGCTGGCGCACGGCCGCATGCACGTGGCCGCCATCCGCGGCATGACCGAAAACCTGCAGGAGCAGATCCTCGCCGGCGGCCCGACGCATGCGCAGATCGATCCCGACACCAGCATGAACGTGCACACCTGGAACGCCGCGCTGCGCGCCGCCGGTGCCGCGCTGGCAGCCACCGACGCGGTGGTTCGGGGCGAGCTCGAGAACGCCTTCTGCGCCGTGCGGCCGCCCGGCCACCATGCCTGCCGCGACCAGGCCATGGGCTTTTGCTTCTTCAACAACGTGGCGCTGGCAGCGCGCTACGCGCTGGAGCGCCATGGCCTGTCGCGCGTGGCCATCGTCGACTTCGACGTGCACCACGGCAACGGCACCGAGGACATCGTGTCCGGCGACCCGCGCATCCTGATGGCCAGCTTCTACCAGCACCCGTTCTATCCGATGGACTGGACGCACCGGCAGGCCGACAACCTCGTGAACCTGCCCGTGCCGGCCTACACGCGCGGCATGGACGTGCGCGAGATGATCGACATGCTCTGGCTGCCGCGGCTGGAGGCGCACCGGCCCGAGATGGTCTTCATCAGCGCGGGCTTTGACGCACACCGCGAGGACGACATGGGCCAGCTCGGCCTGGTCGAGCAGGACTACGTCTGGATCACGGAACGCATCAAGGAGGTCGCGCGGCGCCATGCACGGGGCCGCATCGTGAGCTGCCTGGAAGGTGGCTACCACCTGGGTGCGCTCGCCCGCAGCGTGGAGGCGCACATCCGCGTGCTGGCCGACCTGTAGCGCCACCGGCTGCAGCTACCATGGGACGGTGCGCCGCCTGCAGGCGCACGGCAACACAACATCCCAGGGAGTCCACGCATGGCAAACATCCATTTCATCGGCGGCGAGAAGGGCGGCGTCGGCAAGTCGCTGACGGCCCGACTGCTCGCGCAGTACTGCATCGACAGGCAGCTGCCGTTCACGGCCTTCGACACCGACCGCTCGCACGGCGCGCTGCTGCGGTTCTATGCCGACTACGCCGCCCCCGTGGCCATGGACCGCACCGAGGCGCTCGATGCCATCGTCGAGGCCGCCGTGGAACAGCCCGAGCGCCGCGTGCTGGTGGACCTGGCCGCGCAGACCCACGAGACGCTGGCGCAGTGGATGGAAGAGGCCAGCCTCCTGTCCATCGCCGCCGACGAAGGCATCGTCCTGCACTATTGGCACGTGATGGACGCGGGCAAGGATTCCGCCGACCTGCTCGGCAAGCTGGTCGACCGCTTCGGCGGGGGCCTGCGCTACGTGCTGGTGCGCAACGAGGTGCGCGGCAGCGATTTCTCGGCGCTGGCGCAATCTGGCCAGCAGCAGCGTGCCGAGGCGCTGGGCGCCAAGGTGGTGCAGGTCAAGAAGCTCAGCGAAGGTGCATTGCTGAAGATCGACGGCGCCAGCAGCAGTTTCTGGAAAGCCACGACGCCGGGTGGCGGCCTTGGCCTGCTGGACCGGCAGCGCCTGAAGACCTGGCTGGCGGACAGCTACCGCGCGTTCGACGCGGTGGGCGTGTGATCGACATCCGGGGCCTGCGCTTTGCCTTCCCGGGGGAGGCGCCGCTGGTTGCCGACTGGTCGGCCCGCATCGCCCCCGGCATCACGCTGCTGCATGGCGACACCGGCACCGGCAAGAGCCTGCTGCTGCGCGTGCTGGCCGGCGTGCAGGCGGCCGATGCGGGGCGACTGCAGATTGGCCATGCGGTGCTGGCCGAGGCGCCAGACCGCTACCGTGCACAGCTGTTCTTCGTCGACCCGGCCACGCAGGCATTCGATGCGATGACGGCCAGTGCCTGCCTGACGCAACTGGCCGGCGACGGTGCTGACCGGGCTTTGCAGGATGCGCTGATCGAGGGCTTCGGCCTGGCACCGCACCTCGACAAGGCGCTCTACATGCTCTCCACCGGCTCCAAGCGAAAGGTCTGGCTGACCGCCGCGCTGGCCAGCAGCCGCCCCGTGCTGCTGCTGGACGAACCCACGGCCGCGCTGGACCAGGGTTCGGTACGCTGTCTGTTGGAGGCGTTGGCCACCATCGGTGGGGCGCGCCAGCGCAGCGTGTTGCTGGCCAGCAGCGAAGTCATGACCGCGTTGCCGCTGGCCGCGCGGATCGATCTGCCCCTGTGCTGACTCAGCTGCGCTGACCGCGGTCCTGCGTGGCCAGCAGCACACCCAGTGCCACGGCGCCGACCAGCACAACCCCCAGGCCAAGTGCCAGCTTGCTCGCGGGCCTGGGCTCCGGCCGGTAGCCCCCGTGCACTGCCGGATGGCGCGAGGCATCGAACAGGTTGCCCTGCGAGATCGGCGTGCGCTCGGCACGGGCCAGGGCACGGTCCACCACCCATTTGCCGATGCGGCCCGTCGTGGCGGGTGCGGCCGATTGGGCCAGCCGGCCGGCCGTCGCGCCCGCGCCCAGCCACAGGGTGGGCTGCGGACGGCGTGCCAGCCGGACGATGGCACTGGCCACCGCATCGGGATCCAGCGGCGGTGGCGGGCTGAGCTTGCGGCCCGTGTAATTGGCGCCGTGGCGCAGGCCTGGCGTGTCGACGAAGGTCGGGCACACATCGCAGACCTGAACGCCCGGCAGGTCCGACAGCTCCGCCCGCAGCGTGGCCGACCAGCCACGCAGGCCGAACTTGCTGGCGGTATAGGCGCCCGCATAGGGCGTGGCAACCCAGCCGCCCAACGAGATCATGTTGATGAGCACGCCGCTGCGCTGACTGCGGAAATGCGGCAGAACGGCATGGGCGCCGTGCATATGGCCCAGCAGGTTGGTCTCCACCACACGGCGGTGCGCCTCCATGGGCGTGGCCTCGAAGCGGCCCACGGCGCCCACGCCGACGTTGTTGATCCAGACGTCGATGCCGCCGAAGCGCCGCAGCGCCGCACCGGCCAGGGCCCGCACGGCCTTGGCATCGGTGACATCGGTGGGCACGGCGATGGCCTGGGCACCGAGCCTTGCACATTGGGCGACGACGCGCTCCAGGGTTTCGGCGCCGCGCGCCGCCAGCACCAGCCGTGCACGCTGCTGCGCGAAGGCCAGGGCGGTGGCGCGGCCAATGCCGCTGGAGGCGCCGGTGATGACGACGACGGGGGAAGGAGGCAGGGTGGAGCGCATTCTTGGTGACGTGGTGTGCTCGAGCGGTGGACCGCACAGCATAGTTGCAATGCTGGCGCCGCATGGGTGTACCCAGGTGACGATGTGCATGTTTTGCATCGAACCGACACCGCTGCGGCGTCAGGCCCTACACAGCCGCCGGGGGGTATTGACGTCCAGCGCGGCACGGTCGTTCCCCCACTGTCCCGCCGGTGTCTTGTGCTGGGTGCCAAGGGAGTGGCTGCGCTTTAGAATCCGATGATTTTGGTCCTGGAGCCTGCGCAAGCAGCACATGAAAGAGGAGTCGCATCAATGAAGGTCCTGGTTCCCGTCAAGCGCGTGGTCGACTACAACGTGAAGGTCCGCGTGAAGTCCGACGGCAGCGGTGTCGACATCGCCAACGTCAAGATGAGCATGAACCCGTTCGACGAGATCGCCGTCGAGGAAGCCGTGCGGCTGAAGGAGAAGGGCGTCGTGACCGAGGTCGTCGCCGTGTCCTGCGGCGTGCAGCAGTGCCAGGAAACCCTGCGCACGGCCATGGCCATCGGTGCCGACCGCGCCATCCTGGTCCAGACCGACGCCGAACTGCAGCCCCTGGCCGTGGCCAAGCTGCTCAAGGCACTGGTCGACAAGGAGCAACCCGGCCTCGTCATCCTGGGCAAGCAGGCCATCGACGACGACGCCAACCAGACCGGCCAGATGCTGGCGGCCCTGACCGACCTGCCGCAGGCCACGTTCGCGAGCAAGGTCGAAGTCGCCGGTGACAAGGTCAAGGTGACCCGTGAGGTCGACGGCGGCCTGGAAACGCTGGAGCTGTCCATGCCCGCGGTCGTCACCACCGACCTGCGCCTGAACGAGCCGCGCTACGTCACGCTGCCCAACATCATGAAGGCCAAGAAGAAGCAGCTGGACACTTTCAAGCCCGAGGACCTGGGCGTCGATGTGGCCAGCAAGCTCAAGACCCTGAAGGTCAGCGAGCCCCCCAAGCGCAGCGCCGGCATCAAGGTGCCCGACGTGGCCACGCTGGTGGCCAAGCTCAAGACCGAAGCCAAGGTCATCTGAAGAGGAGAACACAGACATGACCACCCTCGTCATCGCAGAACACGACAACGCCTCCGTCAAGAGCGCGACCCTCAACACCGTGACCGCTGCGCTCGCCTGCGGCGGTGACGTGCACGTGCTGGTGGCCGGCGAGAACGCCGGCGAAGCCGCCAAGGCCGCCGCGCAGATCGCCGGCGTGGCCAAGGTGCTGCACGCCGACGGCGCTGGCCTGGGCCACGGGCTTGCCGAGAATGTCGCCGCCCAGGTGCTGGCCGTCGCCGCCAACTACAGCCACATCCTGTTCCCGGCCACGGCCAGCGGCAAGAACATCGCTCCGCGCGTCGCCGCCAAGCTGGATGTGAGCCAGATCAGCGACATCACCAAGGTGGACAGCCCCGACACGTTCGAGCGCCCGATCTACGCCGGCAACGCCATCGCCACGGTGCAGAGCGGCGATGCGGTGAAGGTCATCACGGTGCGCGGTACCGGCTTCGACGCCGCTGCTTCCACGGGTGGCTCGGCTGCCGTGGAGACCCTGTCCGCCGTCGCTGCCAGCGACAAGTCCAGCTTCGTCGGCTCGGAGATCGCCAAGAGTGAGCGTCCGGAGCTGACGGCCGCCAAGATCATCGTCTCCGGTGGCCGCGCGCTGGGCAGCGCCGAGAAGTTCACGGAAGTCATGACGCCGCTGGCCGACAAGCTGGGCGCAGCCATTGGCGCCAGCCGCGCCGCGGTGGACGCGGGCTATGCGCCCAACGACCTGCAGGTCGGCCAGACCGGCAAGATCGTGGCGCCGCAGCTGTACGTCGCCGCGGGCATCTCGGGCGCGATCCAGCATCTGGCCGGCATGAAGGACAGCAAGGTGATCGTGGCCATCAACAAGGACGCCGAGGCGCCCATCTTCTCGGTGGCCGACTACGGGCTGGAGGCCGACCTGTTCACGGCCGTGCCGGAACTGGTCAAGGCACTGTGAGGACCTGAACCGCCCACGGGCCAGTGCACAAGGGCATCGCGTCGCGATGCCCTTTTTCAATTGAGACGAGAGACGAGAAGACGAGGAGATCCGGATGGCCTACACCGCACCGCTCAAGGACATGCTGTTCAACATTCGCCACCTGGCGCGCATCGAACAGATCGCCCAAATGCCAGGGTTCGAGGATGCGGGGCTGGAGACGGCCCAGGCCGTGCTGGAGGAGTCCGCCCGTTTCAACCAGGACGTGGTGGCGCCGCTCAACGAGGCCGGGGACCGCAACCCTTCGTCCTGGCACGATGGCACGGTCACCACCACGCCGGGCTTCAAGCAGGCCTTCCAGCAGTTCGCCGCGGGCGGCTGGCAGGGCCTGCAGCACCCGGCCGACTTCGGCGGCCAGGGCCTGCCCAAGACCATCGGCGCGGCCTGCGGCGAGATGCTGAATTCGGCCAACCTCAGCTTCGCGCTGTGCCCGCTGCTGACCGATGGCGCCATCGAGGCGCTGCTCACGGCCGGCAGCGATGCGCTCAAGGCCACCTACCTGGAAAAACTCGTCAGCGGCGCATGGACCGGCACCATGAACCTGACCGAGCCCCAGGCCGGCAGCGACCTGGCCCTGGTGCGCACGCGCGCGGAACCCTTGCCCGACGGCCGCTACAAGCTGTTCGGCACCAAGATCTATATCACCTACGGCGAGCACGACATGGCGGACAACATCGTCCACCTGGTGCTGGCCCGGGTGCAGGGGGCGCCCGAGGGGGTCAAGGGCATCAGCCTGTTCGTGGCGCCCAAGTTCCTGGTCAACGCCGATGGTTCGCTGGGCCAGCGCAACGACGTGCGCTGCGTGAGCATCGAGCACAAGCTGGGCATCAAGGCCAGCCCGACGGCCGTGCTGCAGTTCGGCGATGCGGGCGAGGGCGCCATCGGCGAACTCGTGGGCGAGGAGAACCGCGGCCTCGAGTACATGTTCATCATGATGAACGCGGCGCGCTACGCGGTGGGCGTGCAGGGCATCGCGGTGGCTGAAAGCGCCTACCAGAAGGCCGCGGCCTTCGCCAAGGACCGCGTGCAGAGCCGCCCCGTGGACGGCAGCGTGGCCGCCAGCGCGCCCATCGTG